>NZ_JBGLYH010000021.1:0-57994 GCF_041414475.1 Pseudodesulfovibrio karagichevae | reverse complement strand
CCTGCTCGGCGTCCTGCCCGCCACCGGTTCCGGGGGCCTGATCAGGCCCCCGGAACCGGTGGACGAACAATAAAAGTGTTACCCATGTACCCGGGCAGAACTGTTACCCATGTTTCCGGTTGCACAGAGAGAGGGCAGCCCTTTTCAAAGGGTGCCCTCTCTCCCCCTTCCCCCCTGGCCGCCGGAGGCATTCTCCCCGCTTGCCTGGTACCGGGCGAGGTGATAGAGGGCTTGCGTATGACGTATCTCAAGGAATTCAAGGGCGCGGTATCGCGGACCAAAAAGCTGGGTTTGGGGGATGTGGCGGTCAACGAGACGGCGGTGGTTCTGGACCGGGCCGTGCTGAACGCCATCGAGGAGACCGGGCACATTCCGTTCAAGCAGCGGGCGGTGCAGGCGCTGAACGTGAACTTCGGCATGTACCATATGCTGGCCAAGAAATTCCACATTCCGGGCGGCGTGCTGACCATGGGCAACGTGGCCGTGGACGGCGAGATGCGTTTTCCGGTCACGCCCGCGCATTTTCGCAAGATGGTCGAGAACGAGTCCGGCGAGGACGCCCTGGGCACCTATCACCTGTGGACCACCCTGCCCGGCGGGGTCATCCTGGACCACGTGCTGCCCTCGTTTCTGGCGGGCGAAGGGCTCATCGAGGTGGACGAGGCCATGCCCGCCGAGCGGTTCCTGTACGGTCCGGCGGACGAAATGCCGTACGGGATCACCTACCACCCCATGATCGCGGGCCTGGAGTTCCTCATCGCCTCGGGCACCGTGGACCGCGAGGCCATGGAATACCTCATGGGCGAGAAATTCCCCAAGCAGTACGGCGGCTGATCCGGCCGCTCAATTCATCAGATTTCTGAGCCAGACCTGGAAGGCGGGTTCGACCTCGTCCGGGATGCGCGCGATATCCGGCCGCCCCCTGACGAGCAGGACCTTGATGACCGTGCCCGGCCGGTACCGACGCCACAGGCTGTCGGGCAGGCGGGCCTCGGCGCGCCGCGCGTAGCCGTCCGGGTCCAGGTAGGTGTATTCGATGACCACGCGGGCATGGGGATGTTCCGGGTCCTCGTCCGTGCGCAGCTTGAGCACCAGGCCGGAGGTGGCGTCCTCGCCGAACAGCCGGGAGCGCTCGGCCCGCAGGATGTCGTACGGGATGGAGGCCAGCCCCCAGACGATGAGCGAGACCGCCGCGAGCCCGAGGAGGACTCGGGTCAGCCGCCGAAAGGGGGTGCGCCTGGGGGTGGAGCCGGACAAGTAGACCATATTGCACACGATACATCCGCGTCCGGTCCTGCGCAAGGGGCCGGAAAATCCCCCCTCCGGCTGCGGCGATGCTTGCCATTCCCCAGTGCCCGGAGTAACAATACATTGACGCGACTGGCTGCAGCCGTCCTGAGGGAACAACAGATATGCCAAACAATATCAGGCAATTAGAAGAAAGCATCCTGCGCATGACCGCTGTGGTGCGGGCCAAGCAGGCCGCTCTGACCGCCAAGAGCTTCGGGGAGGAAACCGACCCGAGCCTCCGGCCGCGCGGCTGGTGGGTCCTGGCCTGCGGCGAATCCCTGGACCAGGAGTCCTTCGGCCAGCGCGAACAGGCCCGGCAAAAGCTCCTGGACGCCACCCGCAAGGCGGGCCTGGTCCTGCCCGAGAATATCTGGGTCTGGGACGATAACGGCATCGCCCAACTGGTCATCAGCACGGTTCCCACCATCCAGCGCGCCAACATCCTGGCCCAGAAGCTCCGAGAAAAGGGGCTGACCATCCGCATCAAGCGGGAGGATTTCTGACCGGCCCGATCCGGGCAGGCCGACACGCCAAACCCAAAGGGTTCCCGTCATGAAGAAAGTGGCCATCATCCTCACACAGGGTTTCGCGGACTGGGAATACGGCCTCATCGCCGGAGCGGGCGGGCCTTTCTACGGCCTGAACATCCGATTTTTCGCGCCCGCCGCGGGCGAGGTCCGCTCCATGGGCGGGCTGTCCGCCATTGTCGCCCACGGGGTGGAGGCCGTCCCGGAATGGGCCCCCGGCGTGATCGTTGTCGTCGGCGGCACCATCTGGGAGACCGAGGACGCCCCGGTCCTCGACGACCTGCTCCTGGCCCACCATTCCAAGGGCGGCATCGTCGCGGGCATCTGCGGCGGCACCCTGGCCCTGGCCCGGGCCGGGCTCCTGGACGATGTCCGGCACACCTCCAACGATGCGGACTACCTCCACCGGCACGCCCCGGGCTACACCGGTTCCGCGCTCTTCCGGCCCGAGCCGGTCGCGGTGACCGACAACCGGGTGATCACCGCTCCGGGTACGGCCCCGGTCGGCTTCGCCGCGGCGATCTTTGAAAGCGCCGGGCTGGATCACGACGCGGCCGAGGCGTTCCGCCGGATGCTGGCTGCGGAACACGCCGGGGCCGATGGGAAGTGACGCCGGTAAGTACGGACCGGCACGGGGTTCAACGCCCTGAAACCGTTTTTTTTGCAATAACAGTTGAAAAAAATGCCAAATGTAATCCGCAACGCTCCGCAGGATGGACGGAACAGGCGCTCCTCCCGAGGGGGGAGAGTGAGCATGGCCCCGGCACCCTGGTCCGGGTCCATCATCCGGCAGGAGCGTTGTCGCAATAACCGCCAAACCCGACAAAGGATACGACCTGTGAAAAAAAGCATCGTGCTCCCGGTTTTCCTGCTTCTCCTTGTGTGCCTGGCCCTTTTCGCCGTCCCCGCCGAGGCCCAGGAACCCGGCGCGCCGGTCTCGGCGGCCGATCTGATTTCCGGCGCGCCCCACCCCCTGCCCATAGCGGGGAAGGTCACCATGGTGGACATCGGCGCGCACTCCTGCATCCCGTGCAAAATGATGACCCCGATTATCGAGGAACTGTCCAGGGAATACGATGGACGGGCCGTAATCGCCTTCATCGATGTCTGGGAGCATCGGGAAGTGGCGCCCGAGTACGGCGTCACCGCGATCCCCACGCAGATATTCTACGACGCGCAGGGCAAGGAACGGTATCGGCACGTCGGCTATCTGGACAAGCAGAGCATCGTCGCCAGGCTGGCCGAGCTGGGCGTCCGATAGGTTCGCATGGACCAGCTGTTCATCCTCATCAATCAATGGATGACGAGCGGGGCGCTGCTCGGCGCGCTGGGCTGCTTTCTCTGGGGCATGGTCAGCGTCCTGTTCAGCCCGTGCCATCTGGCGTCGATCCCGCTCATCGTCGGGTACGTGGCGGGGCAGGACAGGATCATCGAAGGAAGGCGCGCCTCGGTGTACGCCCTGCTCTTCACCTCCGGTCTGTTCATCACCATTGCGGCAATAGGCGTCGTCTGCTCCCTGCTCGGCCGCATGCTCGGCGATGTGGGGCCCTATTGGACCATGGCCGTGGGGGCGCTGCTGCTCTGGGTCGCCCTGGACATGCTCGGCGTGTCCGGCTGCTCCCTGTCCGGCGGGCTGATGGCCAGGCTGAAGCTGAAGGGCATGCTCGGGGCCTTCGTCATCGGGCTGGCCTACGGCGTGCTGTCCGGGTCCTGCACCTTCGGTTTCATCGCTCCCATCCTCGCCATCATCACGGTCCAGGAGAAGGTCCTGACCGGCGTGATCTTCATCCTGCTCTTCGCCACCGGGCACTGCATCCCCATCGCCGCGGCGGGCGGCTCGACCGCCCTGGTCGGGAAACTGCTCGCCAATTCGGCCTGGCAGCGCGGCGGACTGGTGTTCCGCCGTCTGGCAGGCGGGTTGATCGCCCTTCTCGGACTCTACTTCATCGCGCAGCCGTTCATCAAAGCGGCATAGACCTGGCGTCCGGTTTCGCGGCCGACGGGCCCGGACGCCAAAAAAGATGGCCCCGACTTGGTCGGGGCCATCCTTTCAGAAACGGTGAACGCCCCGCAAACGATCGCGGGGCTTTTTTTCGGTCCGGGTTCGGGGTTACCCCCGGGATTCCGGCAGGTAGGGGGTCAGTTCGGCCACGGCCTCGAACAGGAAGTGGTCCACCAGGTGGCAGAACATGTGCCCGGCCGCGATGTGGATTTCCTGGATGACGGCGGTGTCCCCCGAGGGCACGGTGACCAGGAAATCCGACACGGAGGCCATCTCCGCGCCGCTCTGGCCGGTCAGGCCCACGGTGACGATGTCGTTGCGCTTGGCCTCGCGCATGGCCCGGATGACGTTGGTGCTGGTGCCCGAGGTGGACAGGCCCACCAGGATGTCGCCGGGCCGTCCCAGGGCGAGGAGCTGCTTGGAGAAGACTTCGTCGAAGCTGTAGTCGTTGCCGATGGCGGTCAGGGCCGAGGTGTCGGTGGTCAGGGCCAGGCCCGGCAGGGGCGGCCGCTCCATGCGGAACCGGTTGGTGAATTCGGCGGCCAGATGCTGGCTGTCGGCGGCGGACCCGCCGTTGCCGCAGAACATGACCTTGCCGCCCCCGGCCAGGCACACCGCCATGGCCCGGGCGATCTCGACCACCAGTTCCGCCTTGGTGTCGAAGAAGGCCTTGCGCGCGGCCAGCCCGGCCGAGGCGTGATCCATCACTTTCTGCAAAGCGGATTCAGACATGCGATCCTCGTTTGTGGTTGTCGTCGAAAAATAATCAGCCCTGCCTATACTGCCGAAAGCCGTCCTTGCCAACCCCTACCGGACGGCAGGCGAGGAAAAGACTTTTATTCACCCGCCATTTGCGGTAAAGCGCAAACTTGCGCCCGGACCGGGCCGTTTTCCGGCCGGACCGAACATCTTTCAGCATACATCAAGGCTACCAAGACCATGACCGAATCCAAGGAAAGCACCGTCAGGCTGCTGATCACCTGCCCGGACCAGCCGGGCATCGTCGCCGCCGTTTCCGGCTTCCTGCACCGCAAGAACGCCAACATCATCCACTCGGACCAGCACTCCACCGACCCCGAGGGCGGCCGGTTCTTCATGCGCAACGAATTCTTTCTGCCCGGCCTGGACATGGACGGCCTGGACGACCTGCGCCGCGAGTTCGCCGAGGAGGTCACGAACGGCTTCGTCATGGACTGGTCCCTGAACCCCGTGTGGGTGCCCAAGAAGATGGTCATCCTCTGCTCCCACGTGGACCACGCCCTCATGGAGCTGCTCTGGCGCTCGAAGCGCGGCGACCTGGAGACCGAGGTGTCCATGGTCATCTCCAACCACCCGACCCTGCGGCGCGAGGTCGAGAACTTCGACGTGCCCTTCCACCACGTGCCCGTGGGGCCGTCGCTGCGCGACAAGGTCGCGGCCGAGGACACCATCATCGAGCTCATGGACGGCCAGGCCGACCTCATCGTGCTCGCCCGGTACATGCAGATCCTGACCTCGGACTTCGTCAAGCGCTACGCGGGCCGGATCATCAACATCCACCACTCGTTCCTGCCCGCCTTCGTGGGCGCGGACCCGTACCGCCGAGCCTACGAGCGCGGCGTCAAGCTCATCGGGGCCACGGCCCACTACGTCACCGAGATGCTGGACGAGGGCCCGATCATCGAGCAGGACGTCATCCGCGTGACCCACAGCCACGACGTGGACGACCTGAAGCGGCTGGGCGGCGACATCGAACGCCACGTCCTGGCCCGGGCGGTGAAGTGGCACCTGGAGGACCGGGTCATCGTGGACGGCAACAAGACCATCGTCTTCCGCCGCTAGCCGCGCCGGAAACAACGCCCCCATGCGGACCGCCGCCCGGCAACGGGTCAGGCGGTCTTTTGCACGCCGTATTTCTGGAGAATTTCGGTCAGCCGGACGGTCAGGTTGGTCGTTCCCCTGGCCACCAGTTCGAGGTTGATCAGGACCATGATGTCCACCCGGAACACGGCCCGCTTCCACAGCTCGGCCAACTCCCGCTGGAGGGCGGGTTCGAGCGAGAGCATGGACATGGCCTCGCTCAGCTGCTGGGCGGTCTTGGGCTTGAACAGCAGGGTGTCCTCCCTGGTCACGTCGTTGCCGAACAGCTGCTTCTTGCGGATCTTGGACATGCCGCGCAGGTCGTTCACGGCCGAAGCGGGCACGCGCCGGGCGCGGCCGCTGCGCACCTGGATCTTGCCGCCCTCCTCGCGCCCGCATTCCTTGAGAATCTGGATGAAGTGGTTCTCCAGGAGGAAGTAGAGAATCTTTTCGAGCACCGGCAGGCTGAAGTCCTTCTTGAACGGCAGGATGCCCTTGATCTGGTCCGGGACCACGGTTTCCAGCGCCTTGTAGAAGTGTTCGCTGGTCACGCCGATGGCGATGGACGCGCCCACGCCCAGCCCCACCAACTGATCCAGCACGAACTTGAACCAGCCCTGCTCCCTCTCGCGCTCCTCGGGCGTTTTCGTCCCGGCCTCGCCCTGGCGAACGGCCTCGGCCTCGGCCACCCGGGCCTTGTACTGGGTCTCGAACTCCTCGGCCACCGGGTCCATGCAGGTCACGCGCGCCGCGTGCAGCAGCTCGCCCGCCGAAAAACTGTCGAACTGGGATAGGGGCTTCACCCCCTTGACCAGCATGGCCTGGACCAGCTTGGCCCGCTCCCTGCCCTCGGCCTCCTCGCGGGCCGCGATGAAGCTGTTCTGGATGCGCGTCTTGGAAATATCCTGGTCCGTGGGGTTGAGCTTGGACAGGATGTCGTCGAACAGGAAGCGGATGACCAGAAAGGTCCGCTCCTTGGCGATCTGGTACTTCTCGCCCTCCAGGATTTCCCGGTGGGCCTCCTCCACCCGGCTGGCCACGAACTCCTCCACGAAGGCGTTCCAGAACGCCTGGTCCAGCTGGTGCTTCTCGATGAGCGCGCTGTATTGCTCCAGGCTCTGCTTCCCGAAATAGCGCAGGACCAGTTCCTCGAAGTTGTCCGTCACCAAGGCCATGGCGTAGACGACGCCCTGGGCGCACTTGACCAGCACGGCCTCGGTGTTGAGCAGGGTCGCTTCCAGCTCCTCGCGCCGGTCGGCGTCCCCGGTCTTGACCGCCTTGTCGAAGTGGGCCAGCAGGATGAGGAACCGGCCGACCCGCTCGTGGAGGAACTCGTACCCGGGATGCCCCGCCCGGCCGCAGAGCAGCTCCTCGACGCTGCACCGCTGGGCCTCGAGCATGGGGTACTCGTTGATGGCCGGGCTGTTGTTCTCCAGCACGGCCAGCAGCATCTCCCGCTCCATGACCTCGCGCAGGGAGGAACGCTCCTTCAGGGCGCGCAGCTTCTTCTGGTAGGCGGCAAGACGCGTTTCCTTGTCCGGCCTCGATGTGTCTCGTGCGGGTGCTTCGCTCATGGGTCCGATTATCCTCAATAGCGCATGGGAGTTGCGCGATGCTGCGCCATCTCCGATTTTCCTGCAAAAGCATTATCACCAACCGCGCCGGGATGGAAGGGCCGGGCCGCCCCTTGACCTTTCCGCCTTCGGACGGCCATAACAGCCCTGTGATCACCTGCACCAAATGCGGAGCCAAGAACTCCGACGAGACCCTGGCCTGCGCCCGCTGCGGCAACAAGCTCCAGTCCTCCCGCCGCGCCGCGCCGGGTCCGGATGCCATGGATTCTCCGCTGGAGCCGTTCCGGCACGAGGGCGTCCCGGGCGACCTCATGCGCTCCCTCAAGCGCATGCTCGAGGCCTGGGCCTACGCCCTGCTCCTCGGCGGCGTGGCCGCCGCCTGCATCGTCTACAAGATATGGTGGCCCCTCTACCCCACCGTCGCTCTCATCGCACTCCTGCTCTGGCTGCGGCGGGTGTAGGCGGCCTCCGGCCCGCCTCTCCTTTCCTCTTTTTTGGGCGCCCTTTCTCGGACGAGCCCCGCAAAAAAAGCCCTCGCAAAGACTGCGGGGGCTTTTTCTGTTGCTCTCAATCGGGCTATTGGGCCGGAGGCGCACTCGGAGCGCCCTGCCCGCCCTGCGGTTGTCCCTGGGCGGGCTGCCCGTCCGGGGGGGCGACCTCCAGGGCCTTCTTGAGGTCCTCCTCGAGCAGGTCGGGGATGGGACGGTCCCAGAACTTCTGTTCCTTGACGTCCTCCTCGGTCTTTTCGGAGCAGCAGACGAGAGGCTCGGTGCGGGTGCATTCCGAGGAGGAGTATTCGACCACGGCGCACTTGGTGCTCTTGTTGAATTCGTAGGGGATGGTCCGGGTGAGCTTGAGGAATTCCCTGCCCTGGACGCGGATCTTGCTGTCCGAGATGCCGACCACGAAGCGGGCTTCCTGCTTGGCGTAGAACACGGAGAACAGATAGATGTTGTCCTTGACCTTGGCCACGTAGTTGATCTCCTGGGGGTCCTTGCACAGGATGCGCCCCAGGATCTGCTTGCCGAGGCAGATGTCCATGTCCATGTAGTCCGAGGCGTCGGCCGGGGCCACTGCCAGGGTCATGGCCAGGGCCAGGCTCAGGGCGATGAGGATGCGTCGCATTGTCCTTCCTTGGTTGCCTTATCCCAGGTCGAGGAAGAGCTGAAACCCTTCGGGGTCGCGGGTTTCACACCGCTCCTTGCAGCCGCAGCAGCGGTAGTGGCCCTTTTTCAGGTACCACTGGGCCTTCCACGAACAGTCGCAGTTGAAGTACTCGTACACCGAGGCGTCCACCGCGCCCCGGTACCGGGTGTATCCTTCCTGTTTGAGCTTGTCTTTGTATTCCATGGTCATGCGCCGGGCCGGTTGTCGGGCCTTGGGCCAGGAAAAGATGTACACCCGCTACGGACAATTTGCAAAAGCCATTCCATGGGAAAAACCAACCCCTTACGAACTATGCGGTTTTCTGCGGGATGAGCAGGGAGATGAAGAAGCCGACGGCGGCCACGGCGATGATGGACGCGCCCGAGGTGATGTCGAGCGCGTAGGAGAACATCAGCCCGGTGACCGTGAATATGCCGGACAGGACCGTGGACACGACCATCATGACCTTGAGCGAGCTGGTCCGCCGCTCCGCGATGAAGGGCGGGATGGTCAGCAGGGCGATGACCAGGATGAGGCCGACCACGCGGATGATCATGACCACGCTCAGGCCGACCATGACGATGAGCAGGATATACAGGAAATTGACGGGCACGCCGCGCGAGCGGGCAAACTCCTCGTCGAAGCTCATGACCATGAAGCCCCGGTAGAAGACCAGGACCAGGACAATGACGATGGCGGCCAGGACGGCCATGAGCCACAGGTCGGAGCGCGGCACGGCCAGGATGGAGCCGAACAGGTAGCTCATCAGGTCCACGTTGTAGCCGGGGGTGAAGTCGAGCAGGATGATGCCCAGCGCCATGCCCGAGGCCCAGATGACGCCGATGACCGTGTCCACGCGCTCGCGGGCGCGCAGGGTGACCATGGCCATGATCAGGGCCATGCACACGGTGAAGGCCGAGGTCACGGGCAGGACCGGCAGGCCGAGGATGAAGGCCAGGCCCACGCCGCCGTAGGAAGCATGGGCGATGCCGCCGGAGATGAAGACGATGCGGTTGACCACCACCAGGGAGCCGATGATCCCGCAGATGAGGCTGGCCAGCAGCCCGGCGGCCAGGGCGTTCTGCATGAAGTCGAAGCTTAAGACATCCATCATGACTCACCGTCCTTGTCCGAGGCGGTGACCGTGTCGGCCCGCTCATGGGGGGCGAGCACGCGGTGCGGCACGTGGCCGTGGGTGACCAGCTCCACCGGGCAGCACTGGTCGCCGGACCCGCCGTAGGTCATGGTGAACATGTCGTCGGTGATCTCCGGAGCCTTGTGGAAATGCAGCGTCCGGTTGACGCAGGCCACGGACTTGACACCCGAGGCCAGGGAGGAAATGTCGTGGCTGACCATGATCACGGTCATGTCCTTGTTCAATTCGCTGAGCAGGGAGAACAGGGCGATGCGGCTGGCCGAGTCCACGCTGGCCGTGGGCTCATCGAGCAGGAGCAGTTCCGGGTTGTCCACCAGGGCGCGGGCGATGAACACCCGCTGCTTCTGGCCGCCGGACAGCCGGGCCAGGCCACGCGCCTGATAGTCGAGCATGTCCACCTTCTTCAGGGCCTGGCGCGCCTTTTCATGGTCGATTTTGGAATGGCGGCCGGACATACCCTTGAAGCCGGGCTTGACCGTGCCCATGCAGACCGCCTCGAGCACGGTGATGGGGAAGGAGCTCCCGACCACGGTGTGCTGGGGCAGGTAGCCGATGCGCCCCCCGGCGTCGCCCGGGCGCAGGCCGAGCACGCGGATGGAGCCGCTGTCGGGCCGGACCAGCCCGAGCATGAGCTTGAGCAGGGTGGACTTGCCTCCGCCGTTGGGGCCGAGTACGGCCAGGTAGTCGCCCCGCTCGATGCGCAGATCGACGTTCTCCAGCACCGGCAGGCCGCCCGGCGAATAGTTCAGACCCTGTATGTCGACGACGGGCTCAGCCACGTGAAACTCCTGATGAAACGCTTTGGAGGGACATCCTTACCGATCAAGGCAGCCTAGCACAAGCCCGGAAATCATGCCAGCCAGGCCCAGACCCAGGCGGCCGCAGGCAGCAGAAGGGCCGCCACGTAGAGCCTGAAGTCCGCCGCCTTGCCCGGCAGGCCGCGCCGGGTGGCCGCCCATCCGGTGAGCGCCCCCAGCCCCAGGCCCGAGGCGAAGCCGAACAGGTGCGCCCCCAGGTCGGTGTTGCCTTCCCCGTCGCCCGCGCCGAGCATGGCCAGCAGGCCGAGCCCCGCGCCGAACGGGATGAGCGCCGTGCGGGTGAAGCGCAGGAACCGTTTGGGCCACGAGCCGCTGCCCAGCCCGTGCAGCCCGCCGCCCACGCCGAACGGGGTGATCCCGGCCAGCACCCCGGCCGCCCCGAAGGTGGCCGTGGAAAAGCCGATGGCGTCGTGATGGACGCCCAGAACCAGGGAGTTGAACAGGTTGCCGAGCACCCCGGAGACCATGGTCAGCATCCAGGCCGCGCCCGACCCGAGCCGCCGCGCGGCCAGCCAGATGAACACCCCGCCGATGACCGCGTTCCCGGCCACGTGCGGCCCGTCGGCGTGCAGGGTCAGGGCCGTGCACAGCCGCCACCACTGGCCCGACAGGATGGCCCCGGCGTCGGCGCTGCCGAGTCTCACCCACAGGTCCGGGTACAGCCCCAGGCTCGGGTAGGTCCGGGAGTAGGCCCAGTAGGAAAGCACCAGCAGGGCCAGGCCGAACAGGGTCGGCTCCAGCCCGCCCACGGGGCGCAGGTCGGGCAGGTCCGTCCCGGCCGGCTCCGGGCGGTTTTCTTCGAAATAGAGCTCGATCTCCCGAGCGGCGCGGTCCGCGAACCACTCCTGGACCATGACCGCGAACCCGCCGCCCCGCTCTGCCGGGAGGCGCCGCAACCGGTGCGGCACACGGCGCGAGGTCAGGACCAGCGCCCACAGCTGGGCCTCCCGGTTGGACAGGGGGGCGGCCTCCTCCCCGCGCACCAGCGGGACGAGATCGACCCAGGCGTGGCGCAGGACGCGGCGGAAGAATCCGGGATGTGCGGTGCGAACGTGCATGCCGCAATGTATAGGAAATCCGGTCCGGCGCAAACCGGTTTCGTCCTTGCGCCGAGCGCCCGCCCACCCTATGCTGGCGGGGTCCCGCAACCCTTCAAGCCCAACGAGTCCCGCCATGCGCATCCGTCTCGCCGCCCTGCTCCTGCTGGCCCTCTGCCTGCTCCCCTGCCCGACGCCCGCCCGCGCCGCCGACCTGGATGCCATGATCGGCCAGATGATCCTTGCCGGATTCCGGGGCTTTTCCGTGAACAGGGACTCGACCATCGTCCGCGATATCCGCGAGCGCCACCTGGGCGGGATCATCCTCTTCGACTACGACATGTTCTGGGGCAACGGACGCCGTAATATCAAGACCAAGACCCAAGTCGAAAAGCTCATCGCCGACCTCCAGGCCAACGCGGCCATCCCCCTGTTCATGGCCGTGGACCAGGAGGGCGGCAAGGTCCAGCGGCTCAAGAAGGAATACGGCTTCCACGAGACCCCGTCCGCGGCCGACCTGTGCGCGGGCGGCGAATTCAAGGTGCGCACGGCCGGGTTCATGGTCGGCTCCACCCTCTCGTCCGTGGGCTTCAACCTCGACTTCGCCCCGGTGGTGGACGTGAACGTCGACCCGGACAGCCCGGCCATCGGCAGGCTGGACCGCAGTTTCTCCGGCGACCCCGAGCAGGTGGCCCGATGCGCCTCCATCTTCATGGGCGAGCTGCACCGGGCGGGCGTGCTCTCCTGCCTCAAACACTTCCCGGGCCACGGCTCGGCCGGGACCGACTCCCACAAGGGGCTGACCGACGTGACCGGCACCTGGTCCGAGGCCGAGTTGATCCCCTACCGGGAGCTGATCCAAGGCGGCAAGGTGGACATGATCATGACCGCCCACATCTTCAACGCCCACCTCGACCCCAAGTACCCGGCCACCCTGTCGAAAAAGGTCATCACTGATCTGCTGCGCGGCCAGCTCGGCTTCAAGGGCGTGGTCGTCACCGACGACATGAACATGGGGGCCATCGCCGACGAGTACGGACGCAGGGAGGCCATCCGCCAGGCCATCGAGGCGGGCGCGGACATCCTGCTGTTCGGCAACAACCTCGCCTATGACGAGCACATCGTCGAGAAGGTCCACGCGACCGTCCGCTCCCTGGTGGACGACGGGACCATCCCCGAGGCGCGCATCGAGCAGTCCTATGAGCGGATCATGCGGCTGAAGGCGTCGCTCAAATAAAAGAAATAGGAGGTTGCGGGCAGCCGCTCGGCCGACCGATCAAACAGAAACCGCCGGCCGCCCTTCTCGGGCGACCGGCGGTTTTTTTGCGTCTTGAGACGGGCCGGGATTACCAGAACAGGCCGCCGGATTCGCCGGAAGTGAACTTGAGTTCGCTCTGGTTCTCGGTCAGCAGGACGAGTTCGTCCGGCCCGGTCTGGGTATCCAGACGGCGGACCGAGGCCAGGTAGGTCAGGTAGGTGTACTCCCGCTCGTCCGGAATCGGGCCGCAGGACTTGTGCGTGGCGGCCAGCGGGCCGAACTCGAGGTAATTGTCGGTCAGGGTGTAGGTGCCCGTAAAGGCGTTGCACCCGCCGAATCCCTCCACCGTGCCGTCGGCGTTGAACTTGAGGGTCATCGCCGGATCGTCGTCGAAGTCCCGGGACACGATCGTGCGCAGGGTCCAGGTCTTGCCGACCAGGGACTGGCGGATGGCGTTGTCGTTCGGGGCCGGGGCTTCGTGGGTCCCGCATGCGCCAAGCCCCGCCAGGAGGGCCAAAAGCAGTGCGGCGCAACACATTCTCTTCCATAAGGTCGGCATGATTCGTCTCCTTGATCAATGAATACGGCACCATGATTAACAGGGGCGCGGCCCTGTTGCAAGGAAACACGAAAACCCCCGGCGCGGAGTTCCGGGCCGGGGGCGGGATGGTGCGGGATCGCGGACCGCTATTTGACGACCGGGCAGGCCTTGAGGGCCTCCTCGATGTCGCGCTGGGGCAGCTCGAAGTTGGTCAGAAGCCCCTGGTTGAAGGCGTCGTACGAGGCCAGGTCGAGCATGCCGTGGCCCGAGTAGAGGAAGACGATGACGTCGTCCGGTCCGGCGGTCCTGGCCGCCTCGATGGCCCCCTTGATGGCGTGGGAGGTCTCGGGCGCGGGCAGGAAGCCCTCGGTCTGCATGAACAGCTTGGCCGCCTCGAAGCACTCGGTCTGGAAGTAGGCCACCGGCTCGCACAGCCCCTCGTTGACGATGTTGCAGACGATGGGCGCGTCGCCGTGGTAGCGCAGGCCGCCCGCGTGGATGGGCGCGGGCATGAAGTCGTGGCCCAAGGTGTGCATCTTGACCAGCGGGGTCAGCCGGGCCATGTCGCCGAAGTCGTAGCGGTACTCGCCGCGCGTCAGGGTCGGGCACGCCTTGGGCTCCACCGCGATGAACCGGACCGGGTCGCCTTCGAGCTTCTGCGGCAGAAACGGCAGGACCAGGCCGCCGAAGTTGGAGCCGCCGCCCACGCAGCCCACCAGGTGGGTGGCCTTTTCGCCGATCATGGCGAGCTGCTTCTGGACCTCCAGGCCGGTGATGGTCTGGTGGATGATGACGTGGTTGAGCACCGAGCCGAGCGCGTACTTGGTGTCGTCATGGGTGGCCGCGTCCTCCACGGCCTCGGAGATGGCCAGGCCGAGCGACCCCTTGCAGTCCGGGTCCTTGGCCAGCATCTCCCGGCCCGTGCGGGTCTGCTCCGAGGGCGAGGCGTGGATGGTCCCGCCGTAGGTGTTGATGATCATCTTGCGGTACGGCTTCTGCTCGTAGGAGACCTTGACCATGTAGACCACGCACTCCATGCCGTACTGGGCGCAGGCGAACGACAGGGCCGTTCCCCACTGACCCGCTCCGGTCTCGGTGGCCAGCCGCGTCACGCCCTCCATCTTGTTGTAGTACGCCTGGGGCACCGAGGTGTTGGGCTTGTGCGACCCCGCCGGGGACACGGACTCGTCCTTGTAGAAAATCTTGCACTTGGCCCCGATGGCCTTTTCCAGCCTGTCGGCGCGCACCAGCGGCGAGGGCCGCCAGATCTTGTAGACGTCCAGGACCTCCTGCGGGATGTCGATGAAACGGTCCGTGCTCATCTCCTGGGCGATGAGCGAATCCGGGAAGATAGGGGAGAGCATGTCCGGGGTGAGCGGCTCCATGGTTTCCGGGTTGAGCGGCGGAGCCATGGGCGTGGGCAGGTCCGGCATGGGGTTGTACCACCGGGTGGGCATCTGGTCCTGGGGCAAAAAGATCTTCTTCACAGACATGGTGTTCCTCCGAACGGTTGCGCGTTCCGGGCCGAAACGGGCGAAAGCTTCCCGGCTCCCCGATTCGGTGCGCGTTGACGAAAAAAACCGCTGGCAACGAACCAGCGGCTTTCCGATGTCCAAACGCGCGCGCAAGCACGCCGCCGCCGGGACCGGCAGCGGATCGCTTCAGCGCGCGTCTAGGAATCGGGCCGCTTGACGTTACGCCACCCGCGTCCACAAAAGTAGTTGTATGATATGGGTGTTTGCATAGAAAAACCCCCTACGCTCTTTCCGCCTTTGGCGTCAAGCGGGGCCGGGTTTCACAGGGGCTGAAGGGGAAGCGTCATGGGCACGAACCGGATGCCGTCACGCTCCCGCTCGCCGCCGTCGGCGGCGAATCCCATCCCGGCGTACGTCTTGACCGAACCGGGCGAGGCATTGACCGTCAACGCCGCCGGGCCCGAGTCGTCTCGCCCGCACCGTTCGACGGCCCGATGCATGAGTTCCTTCCCCACGCCGCGCCCCTGGCAGTCTGGGGAGACGAAGAACAGCGCCACATGGTTGCCGCCCACCACCTCGAGGACGCCCACGAGGATGCCGTCCCGCACTGCGGCCAGGGCGACCCCTTCGCCCTCCCGGCGGGAAAAGGCGAACCTGTCGAGGTAGTCGTTGAACGAGGCGCGCCCCTGTTCGGAGAAACCGGGAGCGACCATGGCGTCGAACACGGACCGGACCAGGGCCAGGGCCTCGGCCTCCCGCTCGGGAGCCAGCGGTTCAAAGAAGATCCGGTCCGGCATGCCGTCACTCCGCCAGCCCGGCGGCCAGCTCGGGCAGGATCTCCCCGGCCGGGCCGTGCAGGGCGAAGTCCATGAACCCGGTGTTCGGGGTCGGCTCGGGGTTGATCTCCACGGTCACGGCCCCGTGGTCCTTGGCCAGCTGGTAGAAGGACGCGGCGGGCTGGACCAGGCCCGAGGTGCCCACGGCCAGGAACACGTCCGCCTTGCCGATCGCCTCGATGGCCAGCCGGAGCACGCCGGGCGTGAGCGGCTCGCCGAACCAGACCACGCCGGGGCGCAGCAGGTGGCCGCAGACCGGGCAGTCCGGCAGCGGCGGCAGCTCGGAGAAGTCCTCGCGGGCGTGGGTGCAGACCGTGCAGCGCACCTGCCACAGGGAGCCGTGCATCTCGACGATCTTGCGGCTGCCCGCCCGGGTATGCAGGCCGTCCACGTTCTGGGTGATCAGAAGAAAATTCGGTATCTGGCGCTCCATGGCCGCCAGGGCCAGGTGCGCCGGGTTGGGAGAGCAGTCCCCCACCAGCCTGCGCCGCCAGTTGTAGAACTCCCAGACCAGCTCCGGGTGGGCGGCGAAGGCGTCGGGCCGGGCCAGGTCCTCGGCCCGGTGGTGCTTCCACAGCCCGTCGCGGCCCCGGAAGGTGGGCACACCGCTCTCGGCGGACACCCCCGCCCCGGTCAGGACGACCACCCGGCCGCCCCCGCTCAACAACGCCTTGACCATCTCGATTTCAGCCTGCACCGTGTCTCCAATCATCCGTCTTGCTGTCATGTCCCCGGCCGGAACCCGCTCCCGGCCGGGTTTTTCCGGGGCCGGGCCGCTTGCAATCCGGCCGAATAAGCGTCATAGTCCGCTTCTTCATTTCACAACAGTCCCGACCACATTGCCCCAGGAGGACCCATTGGCTACCAGAACTGTCTATTACATTGAAGGTGACGGCATCGGCCCCGAAGTCTGGGCCGCCGCGCGCCCCGTCCTGAACAAGGCCGTGGAGATGGCCTACGGCGGGGCCAACAAGCTCGACTGGCAGGAGCTGCTGGCGGGCGAGAAGGCCTTCGCCGAGACCGGCGAGCATCTGCCCAAGGCGACCATGGACGCCTTGGCCCAGGCCGACCTGGCTATGAAGGGCCCGCTGAACACGCCGGTGGGCAAGGGCTTCCGCAGCCTGAACGTCACCCTGCGGCAGGTCTTCGACCTCTACGCCTGCATTCGTCCCATCAAGTATTTCAAGGGTATCGAGTCCCCGGTCAAGCGTCCCGACCTGGTCGACATGGTCGTGTTCCGCGAAAACACCGAGGACGTCTACGCCGGTATTGAATACCAGTCCGGCTCCCCGGAAGCCAGGAAATTGATCGAATTTCTCGTGGACGAGCTCGGCGCGAACATCGACGTCACCGCCGGCGTGGGCATCAAGCCCATCACCCCGGCGGGCTCCAAGCGTCTGGTCAGAAAGGCCCTCGACTTCGCCATCGCCGACGGCAGGCCGTCCGTAACCCTGGTCCACAAGGGCAACATCATGAAGACCACCGAGGGCGGCTTCCGCGCCTGGGGCTACGAAGTGGCCGAGCAGGAGTACAAGGGCAGGGTCGTGCGCGAGGGCGAGGACGGCGAGGGCGTGATCATCAAGGACCGCATCGCCGACGCCATGTTCCAGAACGTGCTCATGTACCCCGAGCAGTACTCGGTGCTCGCCACCACCAACCTGAACGGCGACTACATCTCCGACGCCCTGGCCGCACAGGTGGGCGGGCTCGGCCTGGCCCCCGGCGTGAACATGGGCGAGAAGCTGGCCTTCTTCGAGGCCACCCACGGCACCGCCCCGACCATCGCGGGCAAGGACCTGGCCAACCCCGGCTCCCTGATCCTGTCCGGGGCCATGCTGCTGGAGCACATCGGCTGGACCGAAGCCGCCGCGCTGATCCACGCCTCGGTGGAGAAGACCCTGGCCGCCAAGAAGGTCACCGTGGACCTGGCCGCCCAGATCAACGGCGCCACCCAGGTGGGCTGCAAGGAATTCGGCGAGCTCCTGCTGGCCAACCTGTAACCCCCGCCTATCCGAACATTCCCGGCGGGCCGCGACCATGCGTCGCGGCCCGCCGTTCTTTTTTCAGGCGATGATTTCCCGCGCACCCGCTTGACCCGCATCCCCCTCTTGGCTACCCTCGTTCATGGCGGAAACTGTTTTTTCCCGCCGGGCCCCGTGCCCGCCAATGATCGCCCGTCCCGCCACGAGACGCCGACCCTTCGGATTCCCGCCCCGGTCCCGCCCGGAACCGCATACTCCACAACACCTGCAAAAAGGAGTCGAATCATGCCTCAACATACCCCTGAAATCAGCGAAACCGGCCAGTGCACCGACTGCAACGGCGCGGACAGCCTGCTCGCCACCCTGGTCAACAGCGGCGTGGAAGTCTGCTTCGCCAACCCCGGCACCTCGGAGATGCACTTCGTCTCCGCCCTGGACCGCATCCCCGGCATGCGCGGAGTGCTCTGCCTGTTCGAGGGCGTGGCCACGGGCGCGGCCGACGGCTACGCCCGCATGACCGGCAAACCAGCCTGCACCCTGCTGCACCTCGGCCCCGGCTTCGCCAACGGCATGGCCAACCTGCACAACGCCCGCAAGGGCCAGTCCCCGGTGGTCAACATCGTCGGCGACCACGCCACCTACCACGTGCGCTTCGACGCGCCCCTGACCTCCAACGTGGAGGGCTTCGCCGAGGCCATTTCCCACTGGGTCCGCCGCCCGCGCAGCTCCCGCAACGTGGCCCTGGACGCCGCCGAGGCGGTCCGCGCCGCGCGCGTCGCCCCCGGCCAGGTGGCCACCCTGATCCTGCCTGCGGACACGGCCTGGCTCCCGGCCGAACGCCCCGCGCCCGCCCTGCCGGCTCCGGGGCCCGCCCCGGTGTTTCCGGACGCCGTCGAGGCCGCGGCCAGGGCCCTGGCCAACGGCAAGAAGACCGCCATCCTCATGCGTGGGTCCGTGCTCTACGGCGAGGGCCTCCACGCCGCCGGGTGCGTGGCTGCCAAGACCGGGGCCACCCTGTTCTGCGACACCTTCACCCCGCGCATGCGCTCCGGCGCGGGCGCGCCCGTGGTCGAGCGGCTGCCCTACCGGGGCCGGGACGTCCTGGCCCGGCTCGACGAGTTCGAGCAGCTCCTTCTCGTGGGCGCCGAACCGCCGGTCTCCTTCTTCGCCTATCCCGAACAGGAAAGCTGGCTGACACCGCCCCACTGCGCCATCCTGACCCTGGCCCACCCCAGCGAGGACGGCAACACCGCCCTCGCCGACCTGGCCTCCGCCGTGGACGCCTCGCCCGACTGCGCCATGTATCCCCTGGACCCGCCCGCCCTGCCCGGCGACGGTCCGCTGACCGCCGAGGCCGCCCTGCGCACCGTGGCCGCGCTCCTGCCCGAGAACGCCATCGTCACCGACGAGGGCATCACCTCGACCCTGCCCTACGCGAACCTGCTCGCCACGGCCGCGCCCCACGACTACCTGGCCCTGACCGGCGGCGCCATCGGCGGCATCCTGCCGCTGTCCACCGGGGCCGCCGTGGCCGCGCCCGGCCGCAAGGTGGTCTGCCTGGAGGGCGACGGCAGCGGCATGTACACCGTGCAGGCCCTGTGGACCCAGGCCAGGGAGAACCTGGACGTGGTCACCGTGCTCTACGCCAACCGCTCGTACGCGGTCCTCAACCAGGAACTCAAGATGGTCCGGGCCGCGGCCGGGGGCGACAAGGCCGTCTCCCTGCTCGACCTGCACAACCCGTCGCTGGACTGGGTGCGCATCGCCGAGGGCATGGGCGTCCAGGCCGTGCGCGCCGAGACCACCCAGGCCTTTGCCGACGCCCTGCGCGCCGCCCTGAGCGCCAAGGGCCCCCGGCTCATCGAGGCCATTATCTAACCCGCAACCCGCAGCGGGCCGGGACATTGCGTCCCGGCCCGCGCCCCTGCCCTTCCGTTCTCCTGGCATGGGACATGCAATGCTTTACCGGACGTCCGTACATGATCCGCCGGACGCAAAAGGAGAGCATGTATGTACCTGAAGGAACTGCAACGGAACTGGAACACCTTTGGCCAGGAAGACCCCCTGTGGGCCGTGGCCTCATCCCCTGATAAGATAGACAACGCCTGGGATATACAGGAATTTTTTGAGACCGGCAGCAGCTACATCGCGGGGATCGCCCAGTGGATGGAGACCAACGGGCTCCCCGAGGGGCGGGCTTCCGCCCTGGACTTCGGCTGCGGAGTCGGAAGATTGACGCAGGCCTTGTGCGGCCACTTCAAGACCTGCGTGGGGGTGGACATCGCCCCATCCATGCTCGCCAAAGCCAAGGAATTCAACAAATTCGGCATGCGCTGCGTGTACCGGCTCAACGAGGCCGACGACCTCTCCCTGTTCCGCGACCGCAGCTTCGACATGGTCCACACCGCCCACGTGCTCCAGCACATCCGGCCCCACGTGGGAATCCGATACATCGCCGAGTTCATCCGCGTGCTCAAGCCCGGCGGGCTGGCCGCCTTCCACTGCCCCAGCGCCCAGGCCGTGTACACCTACCCCGAGGAGGGGTTGGCCTGCGCCGTGTCGACCGGTGAGCAGGCCATGGCTATGGAGCACGGCTCCAAGCTGACCGTGCCCGTGACCGTGACCAACACCGGCGGGCACCCCATCGGCATGGACCAGAGGACCAACACGCCCGTGCGCCTCGTCCATCACTGGTACAACCTCGACACCGACGAGATGGCGCACAACCACGGAAGGCTGAACCTGCCCCAGACCGTGCTCCAGCCGGGCGACTCCGTGGACATGAACTATCGGGCCGCCTCACCGGCCGCGCCCGGAAGCTACGTGCTGGCCATCACCGCCCTGGACTATCTCGCCAGACCCATGACCAACCCCGACACGGCCCAGTGCGCCGTTGCGGTCCAGGTCGTCCCAGCCTCGGACCGGCCCGGGAAGCAGCCCCCGCTGGCGGCCGCGCGGCCCTACAGCGAAACCCACGCCATCCCGGTGGACGCCGTGGAGCAGGTGGTGGCCCTGGCGGGCGGGCGCATGGTCGAGGTGAAGTCCAGCCAGGCCCTGCCCGGCGGCCAGGTCAGCTCCATCTACTACGCCACGCGCTGAGCCCGTTCGCGGGCCGGCGCACCCCTGTTCCGGGCACGGATTTCCGTTTTAGACCTTGCGAAAACCTTGGCTCTCTACTAAGTGAAAGCCATGCCTGAAAAAGATAAACGCATTCTCATCCTGGGCGTCGGCAACATCCTGTTCACCGACGAAGGATTCGGCGTCCGGGTGGCCGAGGAACTCGAGCAGAAATACGTATTTTCCGACAACGTCACCGTGCTCGACGGCGGCACCCTG
This sequence comes from Pseudodesulfovibrio karagichevae, assembly GCF_041414475.1. NCBI lineage: Bacteria > Pseudomonadati > Thermodesulfobacteriota > Desulfovibrionia > Desulfovibrionales > Desulfovibrionaceae > Pseudodesulfovibrio > Pseudodesulfovibrio karagichevae. Next base: position 37,177 of record NZ_JBGLYH010000021.1, on the reverse strand, counting down.
GGCCTGAAGCTGATGGGCCCGATCATGGAGTCGGACTATCTGATCATCGTGGACATCGTCCTCAACGAAGGCGAACCGGGCGAGATCTTCCGCCTGCTGGGCGAGGACCTGAACAAGGCGTGCGCCTTCAAGAATTCCCTGCACCAGACCGACTTGCTCGATACGCTGGCCCAGTGTAGCATCATCGGCAACGTGCCGGACGACGTGGTCCTGTTCGGCATCGAACCGGTCAACTACAAGGACATGTCCGCCGCCCTGTCCCCGGAACTCGAGGCCCGGCTGCCGCAAATGGAAGCCCTGGTCCTCGAGGAAGTGGAGGCCGCCGGGGGCTCCCACACCCTTCGGACCGACAAGAACCCCGCAACGGAGAAGATCTATGTGCCTCGCGATACCAGCAGAAATTCTTGAAATCAGTGACGGCGTCGCCACCTGCAAGGTGGGCGAAGGCGACACCACGGTCCAGGCTTCCATCATGCTCATGGACGAGGAAGTGGCCATCGGCGACTACATCATCATTCACGCCGGTTTCGCCCTGCGCAAGCTTGATCCCAAGGAAGCCCAGGAGACCCTGAAAATCCTGCGCGACATGGTCGAACTCCTGGGCGGCGAGCAGTATCAACACGAGATGCTCTAGCCATCCCGACATGACGGCAAGAGGCCCGGAACGCAATGCGTTCCGGGCTTTTTTCATTGCACGACGGGCGCGGGGATCAGCGGACCACGGTCCTGGAGAAGAGGTTGATGACCGCCACCCCGGCCACGATGAGGCCCATGCCGAGCATGGCCGGGAGGTCCAGGGACTGTTTGTGGATGATCACCCCGGCCAGGGAGATGAGCACGATGCCGAGTCCCGCCCAGATGGCGTAGGCCACGCCCATGGGGATGGTCTTGAGGACCTGGGCGAAGAGGTAGAAGGACAGGCCGTATCCGAAGACCACCACCAGGCTCGGTCCGAGCCGGGTAAAGCCATTGCTCGATTTGAGGGCCGTGGTGCCGATGACTTCACAGGCAACGGCCAGTGCCAGGTAGACGTATCCCATGGTATCTCCGATGCGGGTCGTGTCAGGCCCGCTGCTTCTTTCCGGGCAGGAACGAGGAGCGCAGAAAGGTCGGACTGGCGAAAGCCAGCGGGTTGCGGACCACGAGGTCGGGCAGGATGTGGTACCAGCGGTAGCCGAGCCCGTGGAAGTAGGCGCGGGCGCGATCCAGATGCCCGGTCTCGCGGGCGGCGTGCAGGGCAGCGTCCCGCTGGCAGCGCGACCGCGCCAGGGGCCTCAGGATGCGCTCGCTGAACCCGTACTTGAGCAGCATGGCCTTGATCCGCCGGTACTCGCGATGCCGCGACACGCCGTCGGCCATGGCGAAAAAGGCGACCACCAGCCAGCAGACGCCCCACCAGCACAACACCGCGCCCCCGGACACGTCCCCGGAGGCCCACTGCGCCGCCCCGGCCCCCTTCAACACGAAGGCCGCCAACAGCGCCCCGCCTCCGGTCACATACGGCCACGGCGCGGCCTTCACATACCGCGCCCCGCGCCCGACAAGGCCCGTTCTTTCCTCTTCTCTCCGCATCTCGAATCCGTAGCCAACAACCCCCGAAAGGTCAAACCGCCCCGCCTCACCGCGCACCCTTCCCCCACCACACCCGCAACCATCCACTCCCACGCACGCACGAATCGAGGCTTTGCAGAGTGGGCTATCCGAAGCCGCCGCAGGCACTAAAAAAAGAGGCCCGGCATATGCCGGGCCTCTGTTTTTCAGCGCGTAAGCGCCTGCCTTGACTACAGGACGCGGAACTTTTTGACGTTACCGGTCTTGTTGTCGATGACGTGCACGCCGCAGGCGATGCAGGGGTCATAGGAGTGGACGGTACGCAGGATCTCGACCGGGCGTTCCGGATCGGCGATCGGGGTGTTGTCCAGCAGGGCCTCTTCGGTCGGGCCGGGCAGGTTGTTGTCACAACGGGGACCGAGGTTCCAGGTGGACGGGACCACGAGCTGGAAGTTGTCGATCTTGCCGCCCTTGATGTCGATCCAGTGGCTCAGACCGCCGCGGGGGGCGTTGACGAAACCGACGCCCTGCGCCTCGGAGGGCATATCCCAATCCTTGCAGATGTCGAGGTCGCCCTTGGCGATGTTTTCCTTCAGATCGTTGACCATGTCTTCGGTCTTCAGGCAGGTGATCAGGCACTCGATACCACGGGCGCCGGTGCGGCCCAGGGTGGAGAACAGGGCCTCGGGGCCGACTTCCAGTTTGCCGAGCACGAAGTTGACGTACTTGACGAACTCGGGGTGACCCAGGCCGTAGTTGACCAGACAGGTGGCCAGCGGGCCCACTTCGGTGGACTTGCCGTCGTAGCGGGGGGCCTTCATCCAGGAGTACTTCGCCTTGTCGTCCAGGCTGGTGTACATGGGATCGGTGACGCCGTTGTAGGGATGCTTCGGAGAGCTGTCCTTGTACCAGGAGTGCTTGACGTGCTCTTCGATCTTGGTCGGATCAAACGCTTTCACGTCGGTGATCTTGCGATCGAAGATGACGCCGGGCTTGATGTACCGGGAGTTAAGATCGGCTTCGCCGCCCTGAGCCGGGTATTCGCCGAAGCTCATGAAGTTGGTGGTGCCGCCGATGGAGGCCCAGTCCTTGTAGTAGCTGGCAACGGCGATGAGGTCCGGGATGTAGCAATCGAGGATGAAGTCCTTGATGTCCGCATACAGGGCCAGGAAGTCGTTGATGTACTTGTCGGTCAGACCTTCGTAGCAGGTCACGCCACCCATGACGGTGAACTGGGTGTGCGGGTTCTTGGCACCGAACACCGCCATGGCGCGAGCGGCCTTGACCTGCAGGTGCAGGGCGTTCAGGTAGTGGTTGGTGGCCAGCAGGTTGACCTCGGGCGGCAGGACGTAAGCCGGGTGGCCGCCGAGGAAGTAAGCGTTGGTGAAGATGCCCAGACGGCCGGAGTCGACGATGCTCTTGACGGTGTCCTTGGTCTTCTGAAGGTCTTCCTTGGTGGAGACGATCTTGGGATCGGGGCGCACGGTCTTGGCGACGGCGACGGCGATTTCAGCGGTCTTGTTGACGTCGGCGGACAGACAGCCGGTGACGTCGACGAAGTCCAGGGCATGCAGATGATAGAAATGCACGATGTGGTCATGCATGAACTGAGCGGCCATCACCAGGTTGCGGATGATGGTGGCGTTGTGGGGCAGCACCTTGTCAACGCCGACGGCGTTGTCGACGCAGCGGATGGAAGCGAGCGCGTGCACGTAGGTGCAGACGCCGCAGGAGCGCTGGGTGAAGTGCTGGGCATCGCGGGGATCACGGCCTTTCAGGATGATCTCGAGACCGCGGAACAGCTGGGAGCTGCTGCGGACGTCCACGATTTTGCCATCTTCGACCACGGCCTCAATGCGCAGGTGACCCTCGATCCTGGTGACCGGATCAACTACGACATCGTGTTTCCCATGCGCCATCGGGGCAGCTTTAGGGGAGCAACCAGACATATTGTATCCTCCTTAAGAATTCTGATTCTGTCTGCGTTAGTTGTACGAAACCCGTACCGACCACCAATTAGAGATTGGTGAGGTCGGCGTAGAAGTAGGTTTCGCCATCCCAGTCCGCGCCGTCCCAGAACTCGGGCTGCGAGCAGCCGATGCAGGGGTGGCCGGCCTGGACAGGCCAGTTGTACTGGTTGAACTTGACAGTGGGGCAGTTGTTGAAGGTCTCGGGACCACGACAACCGAGCTTACGCAGACACCAGCCCTTGCGGGCTTCTTCGGAACCGAAGGAAGGCGCGAATTCATCAGCGTCGAAATGCACCTGCCTCGGGCAGTTGTCGTGCACGGTCTCGCCATAGAAGGGAACCGGACGCCCGACGTCGTCGAGCTCGGGGATACCCTTGGTGAGATAATGCACGATGGTGCCGACCAGGGAGAACGGGTTGGGCGGGCAGCCGGGGACGTTGATGAACGCCTTGCCCGGGAACAGCTCGCCGACGCCCTTGGCCGCGGTCGGGTTCGGGGCGGCCTTCTGCACGCCGCCGTAGGAAGCGCAGGTGCCGTACGTGATGGTGGCGGCAGCCGCGTTGACGACCTTGGTGGTGGTCTCCAGCATGGTGTGGCCGCCGACCTTGCCGTACGCGCCGGGTTCGTTGGCGGTACCGGCCGGAGCGGTCGGAACGCCGCCCTCGATGACGGCCACGAAATTACCGGCGTTGACCGTATCCCACAGAGCCTTCTCTGCGGCATGACCCGCGGCGGCCATGATGGTCTCATGGTAGTCCAGCGAGATGTAGTCCAGGATGAGGGCGTCGATGTAAGGCTCGACGGTCCTCAGGATGGATTCGGAACAACCGGTACATTCAGCGTTGTGCAGCCAGACCACGTCGGGCCTGTTGTCAGCGGTGAGGGCCTCGGCGACTTTCGGGGCGAAAGCCGGACCCATGCCCATCACTGCGGCCACGGTTCCGCAGAACTTCATGAAATCACGACGAGAGACGCCGCGTTTTTCCAGCCGTTCCACGGCTCCTTCCTTGCCATGACCTACGGAAAATTTCATAGAACACCTCCGTAATAAAATGAGTCTGTTATGGGAGAACACCGTTATTCCCCCCATAACCGTCGGGCACAAGCCCGAACTCGGACCTAAACCGTCTCTTTGTCACGATTAACAAAAACGTGACACGATTAACATTCTTTTTCCGAGTTCGTGCTATAACCCCCCGGAAAAATTAATTAACAAAGTCGTATCTCGCTTTACAAACAAAATCAATAGGCAACTTTAAAAAACTTTCAAGCGAATCGGCACGCTAGGGCCTGCCGAGAACAAGTGACAAAAATCACAGAACGCCCTGCCCACGGGCGCTGGCGGTCGGCAACCCCCCCCCCTGGAGCCGAGCTCGGTCCGTCCCGCTCCCTTCCGCCCCGCGCCCGACCGGAAATATCGGAACACGCCCAAACAATAATTGATTCGATTCTTCCACTGCGCCTACTATTCGATTAAAACAGGGACGCATCATCAATCTCTAGGAGGTCCTTTCCATGGCCGTCATCATTGATCTTTCCATATTCCCCCTGGACAAGGGCGGCTCCGGCCTGAGCGCCTACGTCTCCCGCGCCCTGAACGTCATCAAGGCCTCCGGCCTGAAATACCGCCTCTGCCCCATGGGCACCAGCATCGAAGGCGAATGGGCCGAGGTCATGGGGGTGGTCGACGCCTGCTACCGCGAACTGGCGAAGGATTCGGACCGCCTGTACATGACCATCAAGGTGGACGCCCGCAAGGGGCGCAGCGACGGCATGAACCAGAAGCTCCACAGTGTGGAGAGCAAGCTGGCCTAAGGACCGACCGCCCATGGCCGCGCCGCCGGACAAACAGGCCGAGAAGGCCGCCGAGCACAAACCCCGGCCCCCCGGGGTGCCGGCCGCCAGGTCCCTGATCTTCAAGTTCCTGGTGCGCATCCTGCCGCCCCTGCTGGTGGGCAGTCTGCTGCTCATGCTCGTGGTCGCCCGCTTCACCCGGCGGGACATCATGGACAAGATCGACACCGACGTCGGCGTCTTCGCCACGGCCACCAGCCGCGTGCTGGACGGCCTGCTGTGGAACTACCAGACCGAAGAGATGGTCAGCGCCCTGGCGACCATCTCGAGCAACCCCGCCATGCTCGGGGCCGAGATATACGACCAGAACGGCAGCCTCTTCCTGTCCTACGGCCTCACTCCCGAGGACCGGGTGGAGGGGCTCAGGACCCTGTGGCGGGACATCTACCGGCGCATGCCCGACGGCACCCGCGCGGACATGGGCAGGCTGGCCATCCACTATACCCACACCTTTGCCGAGAAGCGGTTCCGCCAGCAGTTCCTGTGGCAGATGCTCCAGTTCCTGCTGATCATCGCCGTCACCCTGACCGGTGCGGTCTACGCCTTCAACCGGACCGTGAGCCGCCCGCTCAAGGCCCTGCTCGCGGCCATCCGCACCACCGGCGAGACCGGCCGCTGGACCGAAGCGGACTGGCGCAGCGACGACGAGATCGGCGAGGTCATCGACGCCCACAACGGCATGCTCCGGCACATCGCGGGCAAGGAGGCGGCCCTGGCCGAGAGCGAGAGGCGCTACCGCCAGCTCTTCGAGAACGCCCTGGTCGGCATCTTCCTGATCAGCCCCGAAGGGATCATCGTCGAGGCCAACCGGAACGCCGCCAACGTCATGGGCTACGAGTCCTCCGGGCAGATGGACAAGCTGAACATACTGCAACACTACGTCCACCGGGAGGACCGGGAACGCCTGTGGGAAAAGCTCCAAAGCGACGGCGAGGTGAACCGCTTCCGCATCGAACTGATCCGGCTGGACGGCGCGCACATCTGGGCCGAACTCTCCGGGCGGCTGAATGCCGACGGGTTTTTCAACGGCATCCTCCAGGACGTCACGGACCTGGTGAAGGCGGCGCGGGCCATGGAGGAACGCGACGAACTGCACCGGGCCTTCTTCGAGGAGAACAAGGCGGTCATGATCCTGCACGACCCCCAGGACTCAACCATCCAGTTCGTCAACCCGGCGGCCTGCCAGTACTACGGCTACACCAACGAGGAGATGGTTTCCATGACCATCAGCCAGTTGGACTGCATGTCCGACGAGGCGATGTACCGGGAGCTCAAGGAGGCGGCCGAGGAGCGGCGCAACTATTTCAAGCAGGTGCACACCCTCAAGGACGGCACCCGGAGGGACGTGGAGGTCTTCACCGGGCCGGTCTCCCTGGGGCACCGCCAGCTCCACTACTCCATCGTCCACGACGTGACCGAGAAGCGGCGTCTGGAGGCCCGCCTGCAACGCATGGCCACCCGCGACCAGCTGACCGGGGCCCACAACCGCCACGCATTTTTCCAGAGGGCCAAGAACGAACTGGCGCGGGCCAAGCGGTTCGGCCATCCCCTGGCCCTGCTCATGTTCGACCTCGACTATTTCAAGGAGGTCAACGACTCCCACGGTCACGCCACCGGGGACGAGGTCCTGCGCACCTTCGCCCTGCGCTGCCGGGCCGACTTCCGGCAGAACGACGTCTTCGCCCGCATGGGCGGGGAGGAATTCGCCGCCCTGCTGGTGGAGACCCGCGCCGGGCAGGCCGTGGAGGCGGCCGAGCGCATCCGAGCCATGGCCGCGACCCGGCCCATCCCCACCGACGCCGGGGACCTGACCGTGACCGTATCCATCGGGGTGGCGGCCCTGGCCGCCGAGGATTCCATCAACGACCTGCTCAAGCGCGCGGACGAGGCCCTCTACAAGGCCAAGGAATCGGGCCGCAATTCGGTGGTCCGGCTGTGACCGCCGCCGGCCACCGGGCATGAAGCATACACAGGAAGCAAGGGAGGAACGCAGCCGTGGCCATGATCACCCAGCAGAACGTCCAGTTGAAACAGGTTTCGCGCGGGAACTACCTGATGCGCAACGTACTCAAGCACAACATGGTCTTCAACGAGGGCAGCAAGGGCGACGCGGCGTACATCCTGACCGAGGGCAAGATCGAGATTTCCAAGACCATCGAGGACCGCAAGAAGGTCTTCGCCATCCTCAAGCCCATTTCCATCTTCGGCGAGATGGCCCTGTTCCTGGACGACGGCGTGCGCACGGCCACGGCCATCGCCCTGGAGGACTCCAAGGTCATCGTGGTCACCCGCGACGACCTGGACGAATTCATGCGCGAGTCCCCCAAGGTCATCGCCTCCATCATCACCGTCCTGGTGGGCCGCCTCAAGTCCACCACGCGCAAGGCCATGAAGGCCCCGTCCGTGGGGTTGGGCGTGGTCCGCATCCTCGACCTCTTCTCCACCTGCAACAAACTCGAACTGAAATACGACGCCACGATCAAGACCCTGGCCGAGACCTTCGTGACCACTCCGGAACGGATCGAACAGTACATCCAGGGCCTGGCCGATCAGGAACTCCTGGCCGTTGGCCGGGACGCGGCCGACACCCGAATCATCCGCATACGCGAGCGGGACATGCTCGCCGCGGTCATGCAAAGGCAGGAGTAAACGACATGAACGACTTTCTGGACACCCGGCTGAACACCGAACGCTGTCATCTGCGCCCCTGGCGGATGGAGGACATCCCCCTGATCCCGCCCGTGGCGAACACCAGGGAAATATCCTGGAACACCTCCTTCCGATTCCCGCACCCCTTTGACGAGGCGGCGGCCGAGCGGCTGGTCCACTGGTCGCGGGACGGCGCGGGCAAGGACAAGTGGCAGTTCGCGGTCTTCCTCGACGGGGAGCTGGCGGGCAGTTGCGGGACCATCCGGGGCACGGACGTGGAGTCGCACACCGCCACGGTGGGCTACTGGCTCGGCCCGGCCCACTGGGGCAAGGGGCTGGCCACCGAGGTCCTGGGGGAACTGATCCGGTACATGCGCGGCAACACGGTCATCGAACAGCTCACGGCCACCTGTTTCGGCTGGAACCCGGCCTCGCGCCGGGTGCTGGAAAAGACGGGCTTCCGCCAGGAGGGGCTGCGCCAGGGCGTGGTCCGCAAGTGGGGAAAGCTCACCGACCTGTGGATATACGGCCTGCTGCTCTAGTCCAGGGCCACCAGTTCCAGATCGCCCCAGGCGGCCACCTTGGCGTCATACTGGGCGAAGACCCCGTCCAGCCCGTGGGCCGCCAGTTCCCTGGCGCGCCTGAGCACCCGGTCCATGTCCCTTTCGGAACCCAGCAGGTTGCCCAGGGCCGTGGCCGCGGCGTCGGCCAGCCGGGCGTCCCGGGCGCGCACGGCCACCAGGTCGCCGCTGCCCAGGCTCAGGGAGTGACCGATGGTCCCGCTGGACGCGCACAGGGCCACGGGAAAGGCGTCGGCCTTGATCCGCAGCCCCACCGACGCCCCGGATTCGGGGTCGGCCAGCAGGGCCACCACCCGCTCGCGCGTGGAACACAAGTAGGTGTCCCCGCCGTTCTCCACCAGGATGTTCGGGCTGCGGGGGGCGAACGCCTCGCCCACGGCCTGGGCCACGGCTCCGGCCACGGCGGCCATGGGCCCCACTCCGCACGACGCGGCGGCGGCCGCCATGGCCCGGACGACGTCCGGCGCGGTGTCCGGCACGGCCACGGGCGTGAGACTCTCGGCGAACTCCGGGTGGAACAGGATCCAGTTCTTGATCTCGCCGCGCACCTTGGAGACGAAGGCGGCGATCTCGTCGCGCAGATCGAGCTCGGCCACCACGAGCAGGTCGGTCTGCTCCACGGCCACCTGGAACCGGACCTCGCCCTCGCGCGGACGGACCATGCGCCGGTAGCCGCGCTCTGCGGAAAGATGTTTCCCGGCCATCACCAAGCCCTCCGGGCCAATGTTCCAAACACCGAACAACTTGCGAACATACTTACGAACAACTTATTCACAACCGACTCCATAACGCACAAACAACGAACACCCTTTTCCACACCACACCCCGCCGAAGGCGGCACAAAAAGTTTAGGAAGGAAGAGGGGATGGGGGGCCGGGGGCACCCGCCCCCCTTCTAGAAGCCTTCGTCCGCGTTGATGAGAACGATCTTGATGCGCCCTTTGGGGAACGATTTTTCGGTGATCGTCCAGACGTTGCAGATGCGGTCCGGGGAGGCGCAGTCCATGCAGTAGCCGGTCTTGACGCAGGGCGTCTTCATGTTCAGGCGCATGGTGTTGACCGGGGCCACGTATTCCTTGATGCGCTCCATGGCCCGCTCAAGGTCGGGCACGAGCTTGTTGCGGCAGATGAGCAGGACCACGTTGCGCGGGCCGAAGGTGATGGCCCCGACGCGGTTGCCGAACATGTCGAGGTTGACCAGGTGCCCGTCCTCGGTCACGGCGTTGGTCCCGGTGAAGAAGCAGTCAACGAGCAGGGCCCGGCGGCGCAGTTCGTACTTCTCCTCGGCCGAGAGCTTGCTGTCCCAGGTGTCCAGGGCCTCATAGTCCGGGTTGTCGCGCAGGTATTCGTAGAGCCCGGAGGCGGCCAGGGTGGTCGACCCGCCCCAGGACACGGTCCTGGGCTTGAGTTCGGGCAGGATCTCGTTGATCACGAGGTCGCGCGCGCCGTCCAGGGAGTCGGCCATGCGCACGTCGAAGCCGTTCTTCTCGAGTTGTTCCGCAAGGTCGTTCAGATGCAGGGTCCAGTAGTTGTCGATGGGCTTGTCCATAACGCCTCCGATATATAATTCATTAATAGTGTGTTCTGCGGCAATTTGGAAACCAGTCGATTTTTCGCTCGCCAAGCAGTGAAAAAGCTTGTAGCAGAAAACCCGCCCGGCCGGAAGCAGGGTCCCTGAAAACCGGCTAAAATACCGCTTGACGGTCTCCGGGCCAACGGTTATATGCTTCCGTTCAACGCAACTTCCAGCAAATTTTACTCTTCAGGAGATCACAGATATGAAACGTACTTACCAGCCCAGCAAATGCCGTCGCAAAAGAACCCACGGTTTCCTGGTGCGTTCCCGCACCAAAAACGGCCGCAAGGTGCTCGCCCGCCGTCGCGCCAAAGGGCGTAAGAGATTAGCCGTCTAGCTTGGAACAAGGAGCGTCGGCTGCTCAAAAGCCCTCAATTCACAGCTTGTTACGAGCAGGGCAAGAAGCATTTCACGAAGAGTTTCATCCTGTTCATGCTCAAGCGCAGCGACCCCGACGGATCTCTCCGCCTGGGGTTGACTGTCAGTAAGAAGATGGGACACGCAGTGGCGCGCAACCGTATAAAGAGGGTGGTGCGCGAGTATTTCAGGCTGCATCAATTCGATTTTGATTTGCCTCTGGATATCGTCGTTGTTCCGAAGCGGAACCTTGAGGCCAAGCAGCTGACCCTCGCCCTCGCCACAGAAGAGTTTACCCCGCTTTTGAGCCGTCTGTGCTCAAAAGCGGCGGCCTCTTAAATGAGGAAATGATGCGCTCACTTTTTCTGGCGCTCATTTGGTTTTACCAGAAACTCGTCTCCCCCTTGCTGCCCCCGGCCTGCAGGTTCTATCCGTCGTGCTCCGAGTACGCGAAGGAAGCCCTGACCCGCCATGGAGCCGCCAAGGGGAGCCTTCTTGCGCTTTGGCGTCTCCTTCGTTGCCAGCCTCTTTGCCGCGGGGGATTTGACCCCGTCCCGGCCGTTTGGCCCGATTCCAAAACCAAAGCGAGATTCACCCCATGGAGAAGAAGGAGCAAATCCGTCTTGTAATTGCCCTGGTCCTGAGTGCCATTGTCCTCTTCGGATGGCAGTACATCACGGGTCCCTCGGCGGAACAAAAAGCGGAAATGGCCCGCAAGGCCGCCGAGGCCGAGCAGAAGACGGCCGCCCTGACCCAGAATTCCCAAGATGCAGCCAAAGCCGCCACGGAAGCTGCTCCCGTTTCCGAATTCGTGCCCACCGACGGCGTGTCCGTCACGGTGGACACCCCGCTGTACACCGCCGTGTTCAACTCCCAGGGCGGCGTGCTCGAAAAGTTCATCCTCAAGAAGTACCGCGAGACCATCGAGCAGGACTCCCCGTTCGTGGACCTGGTGGGTCCCGACGCCTTCGCCAAGGGTCCGCTGGGGCTGATCCTGACCCTGAACGACAAGGAATACCACACCTGGCGTCACGGCAAGTGGGCCTTTTCCGGCTCCGACCTGAATCTGACCGAGGCCGACGGGACCAAGACCCTGACCTTCTCCGGCCAGGTGGACGGCTACCGCATCGAGCGGGTGCTGACCTTCCATCCCGACTCCTACCTCATCGATGAGGCAGCCACGGTCACCAACCTCAGCGGCACCGGCGCCGAGGGCGCCCTGTCCTTCACCGCCGCGGCCAAGTCCATGTCCGACGAGGACGACCGCTACAACCAGACCCGCGTAGCCTACCTGACCAAGGACACCCGCAAGGAGCTGAGCGACCGCGACGACCTGCGCAAGGACGGCCTGTCCGCTCCGGCCGACCTCAAGTGGGGGGCCATCGAGTCCAACTACTTCCTGTTCGCGGTCATGCCCAAGGCCGAGAACGCCTCCCTGTCCGCAGGCATGCAGGGCGACATCTTCCGCATGGCCGTGACCGACAAGGCCACCTTCATGCCCAACGTGGCCAAGACCCTGAAGACCTCCTATTTCATCGGTTCCACGGATCGCAAGATGCTGGCCCAGATGCCCAACGACCTGTCCGACGCGGTCAACTTCGGCTGGTTCGACTTCCTGGCCAAACCGCTGCTGGTCGCCCTGAACTTCTTCTACAGCTACATCGGCAACTACGGCGTGGCCATCATCATCCTGACCATTATCATCAAGCTGATCTTCTGGCCCCTGTCCCAGAGGAGCTACGCTTCCATGGAAAAGATGAAGAAGCTGCAACCCATGGTCGCCAAGCTGCGCGAGAAGTACGGCGACGACAAGCAGCGCCTCAACCAGGAGACCATGGCCTTGTACAAGACGTACAAAGTCAATCCAATGGGCGGCTGCCTGCCGATGGTCGTGCAGATTCCGGTCTTCTTCGGTCTGTACAAGGCCCTGCTCGGCGCGGTGGAACTGCGGCACGCCCCGTTCATCGCCCACCTGCCCTTCACCGACCTGCCCTGGCTGGCCGACCTGTCCGCCAAGGACCCGTACTACATCTCGCCGATCGTCATGGGCGCGTCCATGTTCCTGCAGCAACGGATGACCCCGAGCGCAGGCGATCCCACGCAGCAGAAGATCATGCTCTTCATGCCGCTGATCTTCACCTTCATGTTCCTGCAGTTCCCGTCCGGCCTGGTCATCTACTGGCTCTTCAACAACCTCCTGTCCATCGGACAGCAGCTCATGATCGCCAGGAAATCCAAGGTATCGGCCGCCGCGAGCAACGACTAACGCCACCGGGGGGCTTTATCACCCCGGCTTGAGAAGGATACGAGAATGAGTGACTTCAAAGAATTCCAGGGGAAGGACCTGGACGAAGCGATCGAAAGCGCATGTGACTACTTCAATCTGCAGCGCGAACGCCTGGAAATAGAAATCCTGTCCGGGGGCTCTTCCGGCATCTTCGGCATCATGGGCGTGAAAAAGGCCAAGCTTCAGGCCCGGCCCCGCGCCCAGGTGAACGCCTCCGACATCCTCAACGGCGAGGCCAAGCCCGCCAAGCCCAAGCGCCAGCCCAGGCGCGAGGCCAAGGCGCCCGAGGCGGCCCCCCGGGAGATCGAGGAAGAGACCGTCGAGGACGTCGAGATCGTTGAAATGTCCTTGGAAACCGTCGTGGACGAGGAGCCCAACGGCAACCTCATCCCCGAAGAGGAATACAACGACATCAATGGCAACGTCGCCGGGCCCGAACCGGCCGACGAGGCTCCCCGCAAGCCCCGCGACCGCAAACCCCGTCAGCCCAAGGGCGAGAAAAAGGCCCGGGAGCGCAAGCCCCGCGAGCGCAAGCCACGCGAACCGCGTGAGGTCCGCGAACCGCGCGAACCCCGCGAACCTCGCGAGGACCGTGAAGACCGCGAGGAGCGTCCCCGCACCGACATGTCCGAGTTCGATCCGACGCTCCTCGAGAACGCCGTACGCGAGGTCATGGGCGAGCTGCTGACCCCCATCGTGGGGGAGACCACCGTGGAGGTCACCCTGGAGTCCGACCGGGTCAAGGTGTTCATCGACGACGAGGAGAACTCCGGCCTGATCATCGGCCGCGAGGGACAGACCCTGTCCTCCATCCAGTACCTGGTCAACCGGCTGGTCTCCCGCAAGATGGAGGCCTCGGTGCGCATCCAGGTCGACACCGGCGACTACCGCGAGCGCCAGGACGACAAGCTCAGGCAGATCGCCTGGCACCTGGCCGAAAAGGCGGACAGCCTGGGCCGGACCCAGTCCACCAAGCCCCTGTCCTCCTATCACCGCCGGGTCATCCACCTGGCCCTGCAGGACAACGAGACGGTCTTCACCCGCTCCAAGGGCGACGGCCCCATGAAACGCGTGCTCATCGTCCCGAAGAGCCGCAAGAACAACGGCCGCTCCCGCTACTAGCGGGTGCGGCTTCCGAGAGCGGGCCGTCTGCACATTTTCCCAGGCGCCCCACCCTCGAAAGCCTTGTGATTTCGTGAAGGCCGCTCGTTTGAGCGGCCTTTTTCTTGGCTGAAACGGCTTTGCCATTCGACCGAAGCTCCTGTAAGGAATCCTCATGCTCAACCCCAGGCACGCAAAGGACACCATCGCGGCCATCGCCACCCCGCCCGGCGACGGCGGCGTGGGCATCATCCGCATCAGCGGCTCGCACGCCCGCGACATCGCCCGCGCCCTGTTCCGCCCGGCCAACACGGCCTTCACCGATTTCACGCCCTACCGGCTGCATTACGGCCGCGTGGCCGACGCGCATGGCGCGGACCTGGACGACGTGCTCTGCGCCTACATGCCCGGCCCCAACTCCTACACCGGCGAGGACGTGGTCGAGCTCAACTGCCACGGCGGACGGGCCGTGCTCGGCGCGGTGCTGCAGGAGGCCCTGAACCGGGGCGCGCGCCTGGCCGAACGCGGCGAGTTCACCTACCGCGCCTTCATGAACGGGCGCATGGACCTGTCCCAGGCCGAAGCCGTGGCCGAGATGATCCACGCCCCGACCAAGGCGGCCATGCACCTGGCCCAGGTCAAGCTGTCCGGCCTGCTCGGGCGCAAGATCGCGGACCTGCGCGCCCGGCTCGAAGGGCTGCGCGCCCAACTGGCCGTGGCCGTGGACTTCCCGGACGAGGAGGTGGAATGCCTCTCGCCGGAGGAGCTGATATCCACCGTCGAATCCGTGCGCACCGAGATCGCCGCCCTGCTCCGGGCCGTGGACCGTACCCGCGCCTGGCGCGAGGGGGCCCTGGCCGTGCTGGCGGGCCGGGTCAACGCGGGCAAGTCGAGCCTGATGAACGGACTGCTCGGCCGCAACCGGGCCATCGTCACGGACCAGCCCGGCACCACCCGCGACTACCTGGAGGAGACCCTGAACCTGGACGGGCTGTCCATCCGCCTGGCCGACACCGCGGGCATGCGGGCCACAGACGACGCCGTGGAGGCCGCCGGGCTGACCATGGGCCGCGAGCTCATGGACCGGGCCGACCTGGTCCTGATTCTCCTGGACGGCACCGCGCCCGTGGACGACGACACCCTGGACGCCGCCCGGCGCACCGGCCCGGACAAGGGGCTGGCCGTGCTGAACAAGGCGGACCTCGACGGTTTCGACGAGGCCAACGGCGCGCAGCTCAAGGCCCTCGGCTTCGAGACCGTGGCCGTGTCGGCCAAGACCGGCGCGGGCCTGGACACCCTCGCCGCACGCATCCGCGAGCGCATCCTCAAGGGGGCGGGCCAGCCCGACCCGGACGAGATCGCGCCCAACGCCCGCCAGGCCGCTGTGCTGGCCGAGGCCGACCTTGAGCTGGCCGACCTGAGCGCCGACGCCGACGCCGGAATCCCCTACGACCTCCTGAGCGTGCGCCTGGAAACCGCCTGCGACGTGCTCTCCGGCATCACCGGCGAGATCGCGGCCAACGACGTGCTCAACTCCATATTCGACTCGTTCTGCATAGGAAAATAGCCATGACCAAGGACCCCGAACTGATCGACGTGCAGCACGTCACCTGCGGCCTGGTGCCGCTCATGCAGACCCACCTGGAAGGCTCGGACCCCGATGTGGACACCGTGTCCTTCAAGGTCCGCCAGGGCATCCAGACCGAACTGTGGAACTCCTTCGGCACGGGCAGCCGATGGCGGCTGACCGAGATCACCTCGGACCTCTTCTTCGACGTGGCCACCTTCGTGCGCGTGGAGGTCTCCGAGCTCGATCCCCTGGGGCTGATCGACTTCTAGCCGCCCCGCCGCCGTGTAATCGTCACCCGCGATTCACCGTCCCGTCACCGGACGGTGCTATACTTCTTCTCCCGCGACCGCCAACCCAAGCGCAGCCCAGGAGGATGGAATGCAACGACTTCTCTTCGCCGCCTTGAGCGTCCTGCTCATGGCCGCCAACGCCTTCGCACTCGAACTCACACCCGCCGGGACCTACGCCTCCGGCGTCTTCAACGAATCCGCCGCCGAGATCGTGGCCTACGATCCCGTGGGCAAACAGGTCTACGTGGTCAACGCCCACAAGAACGTCATCGACGTGCTCGACGTGACGGACATCCGCAAGCCGCTCAAGAAGGCCGTCTTCGACTTTTCCCGATACGGCAAGGGGGCCAACTCCGTGGCCTACCACGACGGCCTGATAGCCGTGGCCGTGGAGGCCGATCCCAAGCAGGCCCCCGGCCGCGTGGTCGTGTTGGACCGCACCGGCAAGGTTCTGGCCGCCTTCCAGGTGGGCTCCCTGCCCGATATGGTCACCTTCTCGCCCGACGGCAAGTACATCCTGGCCGCCTGCGAGGGCGAGCCGAACGATGATTATTCCGTGGACCCCGAAGGCTCGATCTCGGTCATCGACATCTCCGGCGGCCTGGACGGGGCCGTGAACCACAGCGTCAAGTTCACCGCCTTCAATCCCCTCAAGGAACGCCTCCGGGCCCAAGGCGTGCGCATCTCCCACCCCGGCTCCACCGTGGCCCAGGACCTCGAGCCCGAGTACATCGCCGTGTCCCCGGACTCCAGGTTGGCCTTCGTCACCCTGCAGGAGAACAACAGCGTGGCCGTGGTCGACCTCGCGCGGGCCGAGGTGACCAGGATCCTGCCGCTCGGCCTCAAGGACTGGTCCAAACTCGTCATGGACGCCAGCGACAAGGACAAGACGGTCAACCTGAAGCACTGGCCCGTATACTCGGCCTACATGCCCGACGGCCTGTCCGCCTTCGCCATGGGCGGACGCAACTATTTCGTCACCGCCAACGAGGGCGACTCCCGCGAGTACGGCGACTATGCCGACGAGAAGCGGCTGGCCAAGGCCAAGCTCGATCCCAAGGCGTTCCCGGACGCGGCCAAGTTGCAGGACGAGAAGGCCCTGGGGCGGCTCAAGACCATCCCGGACCTGTCCGACACGGACCATGACGGCGACTACGACCGCATCGTCGCGTTCGGCGGCCGCTCCTTCTCCATCTGGGACGAGAACGGCAAGCTGGTCTTCGACTCCGGGGACATCTTCGAGCGCATCCTGGCCCGCGACCACGCCGACTGGTTCAACTCCAACAACGAGGAGAACAAGTTCGACAACCGCTCCGACGACAAGGGATGCGAACCCGAGTCCGCCGAGGTCGGCATGGTCGACGGCCGGACCTACGTGTTCGTGGGCCTGGAGCGCATGGGCGGGATTATGGTCTTCGACATCACCAACCCCAAGGCTCCCGCTTTCGTGACCTACCGCCTGGACCGCGACTTCTCGGGCGACCCGGAAAAGGGCACGGCCGGGGACCTCGGCCCCGAGGGCATCCACTTCGTGCCCGCCGCCGAGAGCCACACCGGAACCGCCCTGCTGATCGTGGGCAACGAGGTCTCCGGGACCACGACCATCTACACCGTGCGCTAGCCGCGCGGCGCGAGACAATAAAAAGCCCCCGCCGGTCATCGACCGGCGGGGGCTTTGCCGTCGTCCGCACGGGGCCTACGCCTGGGAGATGGTTTCCGGACCGTCCGCCGAACTTGCCGGAGCCACGTACTTGAGGACCAGGAAGCCGAGCGCTCCCGAGACCAGGGAGGCGAACAGGATGGCGATTTTGGCCAGGGCCACCAGGGAGGTGCCCTCGTCAAAGGCCAGGTTGCCGATGAAGATGGACATGGTGAAGCCCACGCCCGCCAGGCAGGACGCGCCCCACAGGTGGACCAGGGTGGTCCGGTCCGGGAAGGCGGCCAGGCCGAGCCTGTCGACCAGCCAGCACGCCCCGGTGACGCCGATCTGCTTGCCGACCACCAGGCCGACGAACACGCCGAGCGAGACCGGGGTGAGCAGTTCGCGGAAGACCTCCGCGTCCAGGCGCACGCCCGCGTTGGCCAGGGCGAAGACCGGCATGATGAAGAAGGAGACCCACGGGTGCAGGGCGTGCTCGATGTTCTGCAACGGCGTGGTGGCGGCCTCGTAGGCGTGCTCCATGGCGTGCAGGGCCATCTGCTGCTCCCTGTTGGTCAGCACGCTCTTGCCCGGCGTGATGGCCATCTCGAAGACCTCGGCGGCCTCGCGCAGTTCGGCGACGAAGGTGGCGCAGTTCATGCGCGTCCCGGCCGGGATGGTCATGGCCGCCAGCACGCCCGCGATGGTTGCGTGGATGCCGGACAGGAGGAAGGCGAACCAGACGATCACCCCGAGGACCAGGTACGGGATGGAGTGGCGGATGCGCCAGCGCAGGTTGAGCACGGCCATGAGCGCCAGCCCGGCCAGGCCGACGAACAGGGCCGTCAGGTTCAGGGAGGCGGTGTAGAAGATGGCGATGACCAGGATGGCCCCGATGTCGTCCACGATGGCCACGGCGGTCAGGAAGATCTTGAGCCCCACCGGCACGCGGCTGCCGAGCAGCGACATGATGCCGAGCGCGAAGGCGATGTCCGTGGCCATGGGGATGCCCCAGCCCGCGATGGACTCGTGGCCCGCGTTCAGGCCGAAGAAGATCAGCGCGGGCACGATCATGCCGCCCACGGCCGCGGCCACGGGCATGATCGTCCGGCTCGGGGTGGACAGCCCGCCCACCAGCAGTTCGCGCTTGATCTCCAGACCCACCAGAAAGAAGAAGATGGCCATGAGCCCGTCGTTGATCCACAGCAGCGCGGGCTTGGACAACACCCAGCCGCCCACGCCCACGGTCAGCCGGGTCTGCCACAGGCTGTCGTAGGACGCGGCCCACGGCGAGTTGGCCCAGACCAGAGCCGCGATGGTGCAGGCCATGAGCGCGATGCCGCCCGCCGCCTCCAGGCGGAAAAACCTGTCGAAGGAACTGAGTACGTAGTGGATGGGCAGCGGCCTGTCCTCGGGTCGGGTCATGGGGTGCTCCTTTGGGGGATTACAGGCGCGAGTATACCAGCATCCCCGTGAAGGGCAACACCCGTCGCCTTTCGCCTGTAAATGCCGTGGATTCTCCGCGCCGGTCAGCGCCCGGCCACTTTTCGGGCCAGGGTCAGGGCGCGCCCGGCCAGGGGGCAGTCTGGCGAATCGAGCATGGTCCGCAAGCCGCCCACGGTATCCAGATCCGCCAGCCGGTCGAGCTCGGCCACAGCCCTGCCCGCCCCGCGCAGCCGCTCCACCGCCCGCCCGTACACCCCGGAACCGCCCCACCCCGCCTCGTCGAACAGGGCCGGGACGTACCCGTCGCGGTGGAAGCCGACCAGGTAGTAGCCGCCGTCCTCGGCAGGCCCCAGGGCGGCCCGCTCCGGGGTGAGTGCGTCGAGCCCCCAGCGGACGATGGCGGGGGTCAGGCCGGGGATGTCGCTGCCGGTCAGGACCACCCGGTCGTAGCCAATGGCGAAGGCCTCCGCGAACCCGTTCGCCATGCGCTCGCCCAGGTCCGCGCCATGCTGGGCCAGGAAGAGGCGGTCCTCTCCGAGCCAAGCGCGCACGGCCGCTTCGCGGGATGGGGGCGTGAAGCAGACGAGCAGGTCCGCGTCGATCGCACCCGCGAGCCGATCGAGCAGGCCCTCGGCCATGGCCGCATAGAATTGGGCCGCCAGTTCGGGCGAGGCCGGTCCGGCCAGCCGGGTCTTGACCCGCCCCGGCTCGGGATGGCGGACGAAGAACAGCAGGCAGTCGCGCATCACGCCTCCCCGTCCGGCCGGTAGCGGCGGGCCAGATCCTCGGGCGCGGCCCCCATGGCGTAGCGCAGCCGCAGCCGCCAGTTGCCCAGGGTCCGCCGGGCCACGCCGTCCCGCTCCCACCGCCGGGGGGAGGTCAGGACGCGCTCCTTCAGGATGGCAACAGGCTCGCCCCGCCGCTTGAGCCGCCGGAACAGTTCCACGTCCTCCATGATCGGGATGGGGGCGAACCCGCCCAGCTCGCGGAACAGCCCGGCGTCGAAAAACGGGGCCTGGTCGCCGTAGGGCACACGCTCGATCCGCGAGCGCAGGTTGGCGAAGCGGGCGACCACGGCCAGACTGATGCGAGGGGAATCGATGGCCAGGGAAAAGGCCCCGGCCCGGACGCAATCGCGGGCGAGGTCGCAGGCGGTGTCGAGCGCGCGGTCCACGGCGTCGGGCCACCCCTCGGGCAGCCGGGTGTCCGCGTGCAGGAAGAGCAGGACGTCCCCTCCGGCCACGGCCGCGCCCGCGTTCATCTGGACGCCCCGGCCCGGCGGGCAGCGCACTCCGGCGACGTCCGGTTCGCGCAGGGCCTTCAGGGTCGCGTGGCCCGGCCCGCCGTCGGCCACCACGATCTCCACCGGGCGGCCCATGGCGGATGCGCGCACCTGCCGGACGGTGCCGTCGATGATCGCGGCCTCGCCGAACACCGGGATGATCACGGAAATGGAACGTGCGGAGGTTGCAATCGGGTCCATGGGTGATTACTAGACTGTTTGTCGTTTTTAATAAAGACCGGAGGAAACGATGCGCAAAGGCGTGACCGAAGACAAGGCCGTGGTGGCCGACATCCTGGACAAGGCCGAGGTGGTCTGGCTGGCCCTGAACGACGACGAAGGCCCGCACTGCGTGCCCGTGAATTTCGCGGTTCAGGGTGATACCCTCTTCGTCCACTCGGGCAAGCGGGGCCGCAAGGCCGCCTGCCTCGACTCCGGCGCAGCCATGGCCTTTTCCGCCGCCGTGGACATAGAGCTCAAGACCAGCGACGACAACGCCTGCGAGCTCGGCTACCGCTTCCGCTCGGTCATGGGCAACGGCACCCCGCGCCCGCTTGACGGCGACGAGAAGCTGCGCGCCCTCGACCTGATCACCCTCAAGTACGCGGGCCGCTCCATGCCCTACAACGAAAAGGTCCTGGCCATCACCGCCGCCTACGCCATCGACATCAGGTCCGCGACCGCGCGGATCAAGGAATAGGAGGGAACCATGATCACCTTTTTCATCGGCGATTCCCTGACGCTCGGCTGCGGCGACGAGGCCGGGCTGGGCTGGCCCGGACGGCTCGCGTCCGCCATGATGCGCCAGGGGCAGGACCTGACCTGGTACAACCTCGGCGTGCGCGCCAACACCACGACCAAGATCCGCGACCGCTGGAAGGAGGAGGTCACGCGCCGCTTCCTGCCCGGCAAAAATTCCCGGCTGGTCTTCTCCTTCGGCGTGGCCGACATCTCCAACGACGTGCCCGCCAAGGTCTCCTTCGACAATGCCGAGGCCATCCTGGCCGAGGCCAAGGCGCTGGGCCCGACCCTGTTCATCGGCCCCATGCCCGTGGGCGACCAGGACAGGACCGACCGCATCATCCAACTTTCCCTGGGGTTCGAGTCCGTATGCGAACGGCTCGGCGTGCCCCACGTCCCGGTGATCGGCTTCCTGCGCGAATCCGGGACCTACAAAGCGGCCCTCGAGGACTACGACAATGTCCACCCCGCGGCCAAGGGGTACGCAACCCTGGCCGAGTACCTGACACAAACCCACGCGGTCCGGGACTTCCTCGGACTGGACCAATAAATGAGCGACAAGAAATGAGCGATTTGAAATCCTTTGCCAGCGACAACAACTCCGGGGCCCACCCGGCGGTCATGGAGGCCGTGGTCCGGGTCAACACCGGCCACCTCAAGTCCTACGGCGACGACGAGTTGTCCATACACACCGACGAGGTGTTCAAGGAATTCTTCGGGTCCCAGGCGCGCATCCACTACGTGACCACCGGCACGGCGGCCAACGTGCTCGGACTGCGCTCCGTGACCCATACCTACAACTCGGTGCTCTGCGCCGAGCAGGCCCACATCAACAACGACGAGTGCGGCGCGCCCGAGGCCTTCGGCGGCATCAAGCTGGTGCCCATCCCGTCCCCGGACGGCAAGCTCACGCCCGGCATGATCGCCCCCTATCTCGGCCACATCGGCTTCGTGCACGCCTCCCAGCCCAAGGTCATCTCCATCACCCAGCCCACCGAGGTGGGCAAGCTGTACACCCTCAAGGAGATCGAGGACCTGGTGGAGTTCGCCCACGACCGCGACCTGCTGGTGCACCTGGACGGCGCGCGCCTGGCCAACGCCTGTGCGGCGCTGGACTGCTCGTTCTTCGACATGACCACCGCGCTCGATGTGGACTTCATCTCGTTTGGCGGGACCAAGAACGGCTGCCTCATGGGCGAGGCCGTGATCTTCCTCAACCCGGACATCGGCCAGGGATTCCCCTACCTGCGCAAGCAGGCCATGCAGCTGGTCTCCAAGATGCGCTTCGTCTCGGCCCAGCTGGAGGCCTACCTCAAGGACGACCTGTGGCTGACCAACGCCAGGCAAGCCAACGCCATGGCCAAACGGCTGGCCGAAAAGGCCGGAGCCATCGACGGCGTGACCATCAAGGGCACCGTGGACTGCAACTCCCTGTTCGCCCACATCCCGCCCGAGGCCACCGAGATTCTGCTCAAGAAATACTACTTCTACGTCTGGAACGAGCACGACCAGACCGTGCGCTGGATGACCTCCTGGGCCACCACCGAGGCGATGGTCGACGAATTCGTGGAAGACCTGCGCAAGGCCATGAAGGCGGTCGCATGACCCGGGAGCTGAAACGCATCTGCGTCTACCTGGGGTCCAACCCCGGCAACAACCCGGCCTACGTGGCCGCCGCCGTGGCGCTCGGCCGCGAGCTGGCCGCGCGCGGGCTGGGCCTGGTCTACGGCGGGTCCTCCACCGGGCTCATGGGCCGCCTTGCCGACACCTGCCTGGCCGAGGGCGGCGAGGTCATCGGGGTCATCCCCAAGCGGCTGGTGGAGAAGGAAATCGCCCACCAGGGGCTGACCGAGTCCCACGTGGTCAACTCCATGCACGAGCGCAAGCAGCTCATGGCCGACTTCTCGGACGCGTTCATCGCCCTGCCCGGCGGCATCGGCACCCTGGAGGAATTCTTCGAGGTCCTGACCTGGAACCAACTCGGCTACCACGCCAAGCCGTGCGGCCTGCTCGACGTGAACGGCTACTACGCCTGCCTGACCGAGCACATGGACCGTATGGTCAGCGAGGGCTTCCTGGTGGCCGACCACCGGCGCATGGTCCTGACCAGCCCCGACCCCGGCAAACTCATCGACCTGTTCGCGGACTACGAGCCGCCGCAGGTGGACAAGTGGATTGAAAAAAAGAAAGGGTTGTAATCGAACTTTTTATTCAGGCGGCCTAAAGATATATGAACGCATGTCGATATGATCAACATGTCGTTTGTCACCTGGAGGTCAGCATGGATCTATTTGGCATCGAAAGCGCACAGCAAACAACTTCCCTCTTCAAACTGGGGGGCGTGAATCGGCAGGCGGCCGACACGACCAAAAGTGTTGAAGCTGCTGATACGCACAATGCCGTTTGGGATTCCAGCAATATAATGGCCGGGCATTTCGTCCACGCCTACCGGGAGGAATCACGCTACATCGCAGGGCTCAAGACAGGCCTGGCCTTGCAGAATTCCTTTCGCGACCAAATGCAGGCAGTGCTGTCCAAATACCGCAAACTTGTGGAGCTGACTGGTGACCCGAGTTACGCTAAGGATGCCGTTAAAGCTGTCAATTCCATAGTCGATAACGAGGTGAAGGACACCAACACCGAAAAACTCGAAGAAGCCCGGGAAGACATTGAGAAAAAGGCCGATGAGGCCATGGCCACTGAAAGCCAGAAGGCTTTGGAGAACGAAACCTCGCCCCAGGAAGCCTTGGATAAGAGCTTGGACAAGGCCGCGCCCGAGGCTCAGCCAGAAGCCGAAGGCAAACAGTCCGTGACCGAACCCGTGGCCGCCGCATCGGAAACCGGCCAGCCCCAGACCACCGCTGCACCGGAAGCCGACAGCGGCCAGGAGGCCGCAGCACCGGAGGCCGCAGCACCGGAGGCTGACAGAGGCCAGGAGACCGCAACGCCGCAGGAGGCGTATGGAGACGTCCCGGCAGCGACCTCAATCGATCTTATAGTGTAATGACAGGACGTGATTATCAGATGGACTAACCATCAACTTGCGCAAATTGGCAAAAAAAACGTCCCGATCATCCCGTTGCCCTCATTCCTCTCGTCAGCCATTTTTTAAAATTTTACTCTGAGCATCTAGACTTGGAGGATTCATCTAAAAAGGAATTATGGGGATACCACCCTAATTCCCGCTGCCTTTGATATCCATCCCACCCCAGACCCTCCCCTTGCACCCAAAACGGCACTATGTGTGCGCTCGAATCCTCAACATGGACATTTGATTGCTTTTGATTTTGCTCCACACAAACAAATGGTCGGGATTGCCTCTCAAACATTTGACCTGGAACCAGCTCGGCTACCCTGCCAAGCCGTGCGGCCTGCTCGACGTGAACGGGTACTACGCCTGCCTGACCGACCACATGGACAGCATGGTCGCCGAGGGCTTCCTTCTGGCCGACCACCGGCGCATGTCCCTGACCAGCCCCGACCCCGGCGAACTCATCGACCGGTTCGCCGAATACGATCCGCCGTATGTGGACAAATGGATTGAATTGAAAAAGGGCCTCTAGACGGCAAGGCGTTCAGCATAGGTGTGGACCTATGCTGAACGAATAAACTAAATATAAAAAGTCGCACAATTCACAGTTTGTGCGGCTTGTTTTTTGGAACTATTTCCACCCTAATGCACGATTCAGATCAGTGATTGCACCATCTAACTGTTTGCCCCCTTTCTCGCACAGTTTTCTCCCTTTTTCATCCATCAGTTCATAGCTATCTTCAAGATTTGAAATTTGTTCCCGATAGCCCTTAAGTGATTGTTTTTGATAGTTTAAAATGTATAGGATTTGTTTTCCTTGCACACTCTCCGGTGCTTCGGAGAAGGCTAGAAATAGAAGTATTGTTTTCTCAATGGTCCCAACTGAAAACTGTAAATGAGATGCAAGCATCATGAGTGCCATACTTCCAGCCGCAATATTTGCTTTTTCAGCATCTTGCATGTGCTTATCCATGGCCTGTCCATACTCGCGAGAATAATCCCAGATTTCACTAGCGGTTTCGCCCACTTGGGATGCGCTTTCTTGCGCTTGCTTTAAGTCTTCAACAGCACTGGCGTGAGCAATGCTAGTTATGTGCAGAATAATAAGAACGGTGAATAGCAGTCTCTTCATTGGTTAGCCCCTAGAATGATTGGTGATTAGCTTTCCATTGACGGATGGATACTTAAAATAAAGAAATTCTGCAACTGTAACACCTTCGCCAGTTGAGAACTTAAAAAAACCCAGCAAGACATCTCGCTGGGGCGGCATTATGTAGGAGCCGCACAAGGCTCATCTTGAGATAGACCATGCCCTCGTCATACGATGGGGGCATGACTATTAGAACACGTAAATCGCCGGTATTGGTGGCCTTGTGCAGGAAGCGGTCGCAGCTTTCCAGTGAAATCATCGAACTGGAAGCCCAGCTTGAACGCAAGCGGAAGGAAGTCGAAACCCTTGACTGTACCATGGTCCTGTTGGGTATGGCCCGTGACGAAGAAATCGCCCGGCCCCGCAAGGTGTACACGATCCGTTTTGGCAAAGGGGAACTGAAACGGATGATCGTCGATATTCTGAAGGCCGCCAAAGATCCACTGACCACCCGACAGGTGACCGATGAAGTCCGGCGACGGAAACGGATGCTCCAGGACTACCGCAGACGCGTGAAGTGCGCTTTGACGCAGTACCGAATCACGGTCCAGGTCGGGAAGACGGAATCGGGCGAATCGCTATGGGTGCTAAAGGGTCAGGCCGCCAAGGCCAAGGTCGATCCCAAGCCGTCGTTGCGGCTGGTGCGATCCCAATAGCCCCGGAAACGAGGTTTCCCCCTCTCCAGGGAGAGCAGTTTGGTGATCATGTCGAAAGACGTCTCCCGGTTGTCGAGCCGTCGCATGTCTTCCCGGTAGGCGATTTCATTGGCGTACAAGTCCAGATATTCCACACTGAGGTGGTGGACCTGTCCCCGGACAAAGCGCCGGAGACGGCTGAAGTAGGATTCTGCCTGGTTGGTGTTCTCACCGCTCGGGCCGACAAAATGGATGTCGTGGTTGACTTGGGTATGGGTGAAGTACGCCATGAGATCCGAATAGGCGCTATGCTGGTCGGTGATGACTTCCGTTCCCCGCACGAGCTGTTGCTCCACGATATCCATGATGTCTGCGGCGTTCTCGGTGTCGATCACGAACGTCAGGGTGCGCAAGGCTCCCTCACGGATTTTTCCCCGCTGACGGAGCACCAAAATGCACCGGGATGGCTTCTTGGACCGCTTGGACTTTTCCGGGCGGTCTTCCTTCTTGTTGGCGAGCCTGGTGGACGGGTTCAGGTATGCCCCGTCGATTTCGACCTGGCCTGACCAAGCTTCGATATCTGGTCGTGCGGCGTACAGGGCCTCCCGCAAGCGGTGATAGAATACGTAGGCCGTCTTGTACTGGACGTTCATGTGCCGCATGAGTTGCAAGGCCGACATGCCCTTAACGGCATTGGCCAGAGCGACGATCCCGATCAGGATTTTCTTCAGAGGCAACTTGGTCGAAGCCAGCCAAGTGCCGCTGGTCAATGAAAATGTGTGGCCGCATCCCTTGCATCGCCACTGCTCTCTGGTCCTCAGGTAGTAGTGCGAGTCCACGCACCCGCATTTCGGGCATACGGGATCCCCGCCGGTCTCGGGCCACCGCAGTTCCTGGAACTTGGCGCGAACCGTTTCGGCATCCCACTCCGCGACTTCCGGAAGGGATATTTTGCGTGCCTGCGCTTCGAGCAGGAAGTGTTGACTGTGCATGGTTTCGACCTGGAGACTTCGATGACCATTGTATGACACAGTTTTTGAAAAAAGTCAATGATGGCAAAATGTTGTCGCAAGTTGTTGAAATCCCGGTGAAGAGTTTATCTTTCTTTTACAGGGTGTTGCTTTGCGAACGTTGGCGGGCGGCTGTCTTGACAGGTTGTGGATCGGGAGCTATTCTCCAACTTGGTATCGGCATATGCCTGCACGTCCACGTTGCGAAGCCTGAAAGCATTGCGTCACATCTGACTAAGTTCATCCTTCTGAATCAGCCAGGGGATGTTTGTGGACGGGCATTTCATTGGCGCAGATGAAGAAGGTGAATCATGCATCGTTTTGTTCCCAGAGAAGTTCAGGCCCTGAAGAAGCAAGCCAAGCGGTTGAAGCAACTATTGGGTTACTCGCACAGCCATGCGCTGGACAAGGTGGCCCAGCAAAATGGCTACACCAATTGGTCGCTTCTCCAGAAGCACGCCGCCGAAAAGGACAGCAGAAAAGATCCCGCCCGAGTGCTTGGAGTGTCTACTACCCCGGGTGGAATACGTGTTATCCGCGTGGCGGTGATCCGGTATGCCCCCGATCTTTACATGGATCGGCATGATCCGGGGCAGTTGATCTTCAGATGCCCTGAATGTAGGGATGTCCACTACCATGGGGCCGTGGATTGGTATCTCGGCGCTGGAGACGGCGACAGGGTCCCCCATTGCTCGAACCAGGAGGCAGATTACCACTTCGATCTTGTCGAAGTGCTTGAGCCCGCCTTTGCCGGCTTCTTGCCGCAAAGGATTTTGAAGCACTTCGCACCCCCTACGGCCGATGATCACATCAAAAGCTGGTTCGTGTCTCGCCATACCCCGGCCGTCGACCGCTCGCCTTGGAGCGGGAGGGAAGGTGGATACTTGTATCCCATCTATGAAGGGGCCTACGATATCCACGAGGTGCTGTGCGAAGCCTTCCCCTCGGTTGATGAGGACAAGTTATTCGAGATCGCCGAGGAATTGGAAGAAGACGGTCCCTGGATTACCGATGCGTTTCTTCACACTCTTGACGAAGAAGCGATGGCCGGGTTGTAGACAACATTAAAAAACAGCGGCTCACATTCCTGTGGGCCGCTGTTTTTATTGTGTTTGTGTTGTTCCTACATAATGCCGCGCTGGGGAAAAAAACCCCCCAACCTGTTGGCACAGTTGGGGGGTTTTATTTCCTTGGACAAAAAGTCCACACCTTTACCGAACGCCTTGTCTAGACGAGGCCCTTTTTCATTTCCTGTGTCCGGCGCCCTATTGCAGGTGCCCGGCGTTGTGCAGCTCTCGCTGGTTCGCCGGGGGCGGGCTCCACTGGTAGGTCCAGGTCTCGGACAGGGTCTTGCCGCCCGAGGTCAGGATCATGCGCAGGTTGATGGGGTTCTCGGTCTCGTCGGGCGGGACCAGGTCGAAGCGGACCCGGTAGCCGCCCGTGGCATGAAACGGCAGGACCGTGGCCAGCTCGACCTCTCCAGCCGAGGTTCTGATGGACGCCTTGACCTGGGCGTCCCTGGCCAGATCGGCCAGCGGGCCGCCCGAGAAGTCAACCACGAACCGCTTGCTGTAGCGCGTGCGCCGTTTGCCCACCGCGCCGCCCAGGCCGGTGAAGGTGTCGACCACGCGGGCCAGTTCCTTGGGCCCGGGCGAGGCTGTGCCCCAGTAGAGGTCATAGCTGTAGAGCAGTTCCTGGCCTGGCACCACGGGTTCGGCCGGGTGCCAGAAGGCCACGATGTTGTCGAAGGTCTCGTCCAGGGTCGGAATCTCCACCAGGTCCACCGCGCCCTTGCCCCAGCCGCCGCGCGGCACGACCCACAGGCCGGGGCGCTTGTCGTAGTACACGCCGTCGTCCTGGTAGTGGTCGAAGTTCTGGTCGCGCTGCAACAGGCCGAACCCCTTGGGGTTGTCGTCCATGTAGGTGTTGAAGCGCAGGGATCGCGGGTTGTTCAGGGGCCGCCAGAGCCACTCGCCCGAGCCGGTGTGCAGGGCCAGGCCGTCCGAGTCGTGGATCTCCGGCCGCCAGTCGTAGCCCGTGCGCCGGTCGTTCTCGCCGACCATGTACATGCTGGTCAGCGGCGCGATGCCCAGCCGCTCGATGGGCTTGCGCGGATACAGGGCCGCGTCCACGCGCATGGCCAGCGTGTCGCCGGGGGTGATGTCGAAGCGGTAGGCCCCGGTGACGCTCGGCGAATCCAGCAGCGCGTAGACCGTGGCCGTGTTGCTGCCCGGCTTAGGCCGCTCCAGCCAGAAGGCGGTGAAGGCCGGGAATTCCTCGGGCCGGGACAGGGCGGTGTCCACGGCCAGGCCGCGCGCGGACAGGCCGTACTGCATCTCCTTGCCCACGGCGCGGAAATAGCTCGCGCCCAGAAAGGCGACCACGTCGCGCACCCAGTCCGGGGAGAATTGCAGGCGAAAGCCCGCGAAGCCCATGTCCTCCGGGAGCCCGGCCGGGTCGATGCCGGACTTGCCGTAGTCGAACAGCCCGGCGTCGTAGGCGACCCGTTCGGCCTTGCCGTCATGCAGCGCATAGAGGGCCACGGGCCGCTTGAAGTACAGGCCCAGATGAAACAGCGTGGCCTGGAATTTCGAATCCCGGCCGCGCCACAGGGCGTGGTCCTTGTTGAAGTGAATGGTCTGGTACTGGTCCCAGGTCATGTTCGAGACCGCCTCGGGGATCTCGCCCTCGTGGTCGGCGTACGCCTGCCCGGCCAGGGCGCGGGCCCTGCCCTTGAGCACGGCGTAGTCGAAGGGTTCGGCGGACGCCCCCGCCGCGAACGCGCCGCCCGGCAGGACGAACAGCGCCAGGGCGATGAGCATGGCGGGCAGGGACCGCGCGCGGAGGGTGGGCAGGGGAATATGTGAAACGGCCATGGGGCTATCTCCTTGTCTTGAGGCGGCGCGTCGACCGCACCGGCATCGCGTCTTCCGGAAGGAAGATCGGCTGATGAAAGATATAACGATGATACGTGGTTGCCGCGTGCTTCATGGCATTCCGACAATTCCTCGGATAAACCGATGGTTTTCCTTCTATGGGAATGCCGAGGAACCTGCAAGCAAGTGCAACGGGGAAATCGGCGATGGCCTCGGGCCGCCCTCACCCGGGGATCGGCCGGAGCCCGCCTACTTGCACATCCGGGCTTCGTCCAGGACCTTGAGCCAGACGTCGGGGCCGAAGCCCAGGACCACCTTGTCGCCCGCCACCAGGATGGGCGTGCCGGGCAGATGGGCCGCCTTGGCGAGCATGGCGCTCTCGAGCACGTGGGGTTCGCGCTCCTTTTGCAGGCGCACGTACAGCCGTTCCATGGTCGTGTCCTTGAGCAGTTCCGGGAAGGCCTGGGTGAACTGGGCCAGGACGAGCATCCGGGCCTCCATGAGGTCCTGGGTCTTGGGCTGCTTCAGGCCGCTGTAGGCGAACTTGACCAGCTCCTGCAGACGGTCCGTGCCCGCCGCGTCCTCCAGGACCCAGGCGGCCATGTCCGAACCGATGAAGCTGCGGCGCGGGAAAAAGGAGAGCCGCAACTTGCCGTACAGCTTGGGGTATTCCCGCAGGAGCTTGTCGGCCAACCGGCAGTGCCAGCACAGGGGATCGGTGACCACGACGATGTCCAGGGAGCCTTCGCCGTGCAGCTCCACCACCGCGTTGTCGTACAGGGCCCGGAACTCGGGCGAGCAGCCGTCGGGCACGCGGGGCGCATCCGGGGCGGCTTCGTCGTTCTGCGCGGCCTGGGGGGCGGGCGCGGGCTCGTCCTTTTCGGGCGACAAGGCGTCCCCCTGCCGGCAACCGACGAAGAGGACCAGGGCGACTATCAACAGGGGCGTGAGGATCAGGTTCTTGCGCATGGGGCAATATATGCTGTTCGCGCCGGAAAGCCAAGCCCGGCACGGCCGGGCGGATGATCTCCCGCCGCCGGAATCCCGATCAGGCCGCCGCGTCGCCGATCCGGACCGGCTCCGCCGACTCGACCGGCACGGAACGGTTGGCGGCGTGGAACCGGGCCACTCCGTCGCGGCCCATGAACCGGGACAGGACCTTGGGATCGGACTTGAGCAGATCCACCAGGATGAGCCCGTCCATGCAGTTGCCGAAATCCGGGTCCATGTTGAAGCCGATGATCTTGCCGCCCAGCTTGAGGTACTGCTTGAGCAGCACCGGGATGGACCGGCCGTCCTCCACGTCGCGCACGAAGTCGGCCACGTCCTCGGGGTCGTCGAACACCCCCTCGGGCAGGGAGAAGTCCAGCCGCTTCAAGCGCTTGACCTTGGGCGGCCGCTTGGGCAGGGCCATGCGGGCCAGCTCGGGCAGGGAACAGTGGCGCTCCATGAAGCCGACGATGAGCTCGCGGGCGACCACGGAGTATTCGCTGGAGATGGAGACGCAGCCGAACAGCCGGGAGTACCGGGGGTTGCGGGCCACGAACTCGGCCAGCCCCTTCCAGAGCATCAGCAGCGGCTGGTAGCTGCGCTGGTACTTGGGGACCACGAAGGAGCGGCCCAGCTCCAGGGCGGGGCCGAGCCCTTCCAGGAAGCCGGGGCGGTAGTTGAACAGAGTGGAGGTGTACAGCCCGCCGGGTCCCTGCGCGGTCATGATCGCGTCGGTCAGGGCGAAGCGGTACGCCCCGGCCACCTCGCGCTCCCGGTGGTTCCAGAGCACCAGGTGGCGGTAGGTGTCGTCGAATTTGTCGATGTCCATGGCCCGCCCCGTGCCCTCGCCCACCAGGCGGAAGGTCTCCTCGCGGCGGATGCCGATCTCGCGCAGCAGCCGGGGAATCTCGTCGGCCCCGGCGTGGAACACGGTGAATTCGCCGTTGTGCAGCAGGACGTTGTCGTCGGGCAGGCTGGCCACCTCGGAGGCGAGGATGTGCTTGCCGCGCGAATTGGCGATGGGGTCCATGCGCCGTTGGGACTCGCGCCCCTTGAACTGGAAGCGCGGCTTGCGCTCGCGGCGCAGGAGGTAGGTGCGGAAGCGCAGGTAGTCGACCACGGCCTGGTCGCCGTCAAGCTCGGCCAGCTTGTCCTGGCCGATGACCGTGCCCAGGCGCACGCCGATGACGTCGCGGGCGGCGTGCTTCAGGTTCTCGTGGGGCAGGAGCACGGTGCGCAGCCGGGGGTGGATGAGGCCGAGCGTCTGGAACAGGCCGGAGTTGCGACCGTCGAAGAAGACCGGCAGCGCCGCGGCCCCGGTCTTGCGGATGATCCGCCCGATCATGGGGCTCCAGAGCGGGTCGCCCACGCGGCGCTTCTTGACCTTCAGGCTGGACACCTCGCCCGCCGGGAAGACCACCAGCATGCCGCCGTCCTTGAGCCAGCGCATGCACGCCTTGAGCCCCTTGATGTTCTTGCGCGAGGACTCGGCCCCGCCGAAGGGGTCCACCTGGATGATCAGGTCGTCCATCTCCGGGATCATGCCGAGCATGAAGTTGGCCATGATCTTGATGTCCGAGCGGACCTCGCGCAGGATCCGGACGAGCAGGAGCCCTTCGAGCACGCCGAAGGGATGGTTGCACACCGCGACCAGCGGCCCGGTGCGCGGCACCCGGCCGACGGGCTGGCCGTCCACCGAGAAACGCACCCCGAGCAGGTCCATGGCCTTGTCCACGAAACAGCCGTCGCACTCCCCCTTCTGCAGGGTCGAGTAGAGCGAGTTCAGCGTGTCGAGTCGGAGCACTTTGGCCAGGGGACGCCTGACCATGGAAAAAAGAGTGTGGCGGATAGGGTCGTTGAAGGGCGAATCCAGATTGAACAGCGGACCGGCGAGGCGATCTTCCATTTCCTTCCTCCTGATATGGTTGCCGGACTGTACGCCCGCCCGGCCGATGCTTCGCGCCGCCTGCATGACGATTTCGCGCTATTCGGTGACGTCTGTCTGGCGACTCTGTGACGCCCGCCGCCCCCCTCCCGCGACCGGCCGTGAGCGCCTCCCCCCCTTTCCCTTAAAAAAGCCCGGCGGGTACGTGACATGCTCCTGGATTCCCGGTATACGATGCCTAAAAAAGCAACCAGCGTTACAGGAGAAACGCATGTCAGCCAAACCGAACCCGGCCGGATTTTCCCCCGAACTCACCCTGGGCATTTCCGAACTCGACGCCCAACACGAAGCCCTTTTCGCCATGCTCGGCCGCATCGACGCGGTGTCGCCGGACATGTACCGCCAGCTCGACGACGACGAGACCGATGAGATGCTCGACATCATGAACGATCTCAAGGACTCGGTCATGCAGCACTTCAGCTTTGAGGAGAACCTCATGGACGAGGCCGACTACCCCGGGCTGGACGAACAGCAGGACGCCCACGAACGGTTCCTGGACGACATCACCCGCGTGGAGGCCGAGCTGATGAACGGCACGTCCGTCCCGCCGGTGAAAATCCACGGATCCCTGGCCGACTGGTTCGATGCGCACATCCGGGAAATGGACCTCCCTTTCGCAAAATTCCGCAAGGAATCCGGCAAGTAGGGCTCCCCTGGCCCCACTTACGCCGCAGGTTTCGGGCCCCGTCCGGAAGCGCGATTTTTTTTACCCGTCCGGGTTGACACCCGCCATGCCGTGTTTATGTAACTGCAAGCCGGGCGGTACCTGTCGTCCGGCGCAAAATTCGAAAATCCATTCTGGAGGTATAAGAGGATGAAATTGAAACCGCTGAATGACCGCGTTTTGGTCAAGCGTCTTGAAATGGAAGAGAAAACCGCGGGTGGCATCTACATCCCGGATTCCGCCAAGGAAAAGCCCATGAAGGGTGAAGTCGTGGCCGTGGGCCCCGGCAAGCTGGACGAAGACGGCAAGCGCGTGAAGCCCACCGTCAAGAAGGGCGACCTCGTCCTGTTCGCCAAGTACGCGGGCACCGAGATCAGCATCGACGGCGAAGAGCACTTGGTCATGCGCGAGGACGATATCCTCGCCATCGTCGAATAGCTCCCCCGCGGCACATTCCAACAAAACACCATTTCCAATTCTTTTTAAGGAGAATACACCATGGCGAAAGAAATTCTTTTCGATGCCAAGGCCCGCGAAAAACTGAAAGCGGGTGTGGACAAGCTGGCCAACGCGGTCAAGGTCACCCTCGGACCCAAGGGCCGCAACGTCGTGATGGAGAAGTCCTTCGGCTCCCCGGTCATCACCAAGGACGGCGTGTCCGTCGCCAAGGAGATCGAGCTGGAAGACAAGTTCGAGAACATGGGCGCCCAGATGGTCAAGGAAGTCGCCTCCAAGACTTCCGACGTCGCCGGTGACGGCACCACCACCGCCACGGTCCTGGCCCAGGCCATCTTCACCGAAGGCGTGAAGCTGGTCGCCGCCGGACGCTCCCCCATGTCCATCAAGCGCGGCATCGACAAGGCCGTCGAAGCCATCGTCGAAGAGCTCGAGAAGGTCGCCAAGCCCACCCGCGACCAGAAAGAGATCGCCCAGGTCGGCACCATTTCCGCCAACAACGACGCCACCATCGGCAACATCATCGCCGAGGCCATGAACAAGGTCGGCAAGGAAGGCGTCATCACGGTCGAGGAAGCCAAGGGCCTCGAGACCACCCTCGACGTCGTCGAAGGCATGCAGTTCGACCGCGGCTACCTCTCCCCCTACTTTGTCACCAACACCGAGCGCATGACCTGCGAGATGGAAGAGCCCCTGATTCTCATCAACGAGAAGAAGGTCTCCAACATGAAGGAACTGCTGCCCGTGCTCGAGCAGTGCGCCAAGATGTCCAAACCCCTGGTCATCATCGCCGAAGACATCGAGGGCGAGGCCCTGGCCACCCTGGTCGTCAACAAGCTGCGCGGCACCCTGAACGTGGTCGCCGTCAAGGCCCCCGGCTTCGGTGAGCGCCGCAAGGCCATGCTCAAGGATATCGCCACCCTGACCGGCGGCCAGGTCGTTTCCGAAGACCTCGGCATCAAGATCGAGAACCTGACCGTCAACGACCTCGGTTCCTGCAAGCGCATCGTCGTGGACAAGGAAAACACCGTCATCGTCGACGGCGCCGGCAAGCCCGCCGAGATCAAGGGCCGCATCCAGCAGATCCGCGCCGAGATCGCCGAGTCCACCTCCGACTACGACCGCGAGAAGCTCCAGGAGCGCCTGGCCAAGATCGTGGGCGGCGTGGCCGTCATCAACGTCGGTGCCGCCACCGAAACCGAGATGAAAGAAAAGAAGGCCCGCGTGGAAGACGCCCTGAACGCCACCCGCGCGGCTGTCGAGGAAGGCATCGTGCCCGGCGGCGGCGTGGTCCTGGCCCGTTCCGGCAAGGTCTGCGCCAAGGTCAAGGCCGCCGACGACGACGAACAGGCCGGTATCAACATCATCGCCCGCGCCGTGGAAGAGCCCCTGCGCCAGATCGCGGCCAACGCCGGTCTGGAAGGTTCCATCGTCGTGGAGAAGATCAAGGAAGGCAAGGGCGGCTTCGGCTACAACGCCGCGACCGACAACTACGAGGACCTGATCAAGGCCGGTGTCATCGACCCGAAGAAGGTCACCCGCACCGCCCTGCAGAACGCCGCTTCCGTGGCCGGTCTGCTCCTGACCACCGAGTGCGCCATCGCCGACAAGCCCGCGAAGGACAGCGCTCCCGCAGGCATGCCCGGCGGCATGGGCGGCATGGGTGGAATGGGCGGCATGGGCGGCATGTACTAAGCCTCCCCGCGCTTCTAACCTAGCCATTACCAACCGGCCCCGGTCTTCATTGACCGGGGCCGGTTTCCTTTTGCGCCTCCGGCCCCTGCCTTGTGTCCGAAACGCTTTTTTTCATCAGCCCTCTTGCGGCAATACAGAATCACGCGTATTCGAAATGCAGCATCCCCTCTTTCGCCAAGGAGGGACCATGCCTGCACCGTTTGCCTTGCGCCATTGGCTCGCCTGTCTCCTGCTCCTGATCGTCCCGGCCGTTTCCGGGTGCCCCGCCATGCTGGTGGTCTATCTCATCTCGTCCAGCGACGGCGACAACGTGACCATCACCGCCGAGATCCCGCGCAGCGCCGGGGACATCTACACCACCGCCGTGCGGATCGCCGGGGAGGACGGGGAAACCAACTACGCCGTGACCGAAAAGGACGAGGCCAAGCATTTCCTCCGGGCCGAGGCAAAGGACGGGACCTGGTGGTTCGAGATGACCCTGGTCCCGCTCGACGACCACGACACCCAGCTGATCATGGTCGGCGTCAGCCCCGGCGATGAGGACGAGCAACGCAATCGCGGCCTGATCGCCGTGGAGCGGATCTGCACGGACCTCGGCGTCCGGTACAAGGTCGTGGAAAACGACATGAACCGCAGCTGATCCGGACCGCATCCCCGCAACCGTCCCCACGACAATTCAAGACCGGCCCCGATCCGCACGGATCGGGGCCGGTCGGCCGTGCCCGCCGCAGAAGGCCCCCCGCCCCACCCACAGGCTGTCATTATTTTACAACACCGTTTCACATAAAATAGTTATTGACAAACGATGATTAATCATCGCAAAAGGGAATCACCAAACGCAAGGAGTTTCCCATGGAACAGCGTATACAAAGATTTGCCCGGGTGTTCCGGGCCATATTCGTAGCGGCGTTCGTCTTGAGCCCGGTGATAGTGGCCACCCTGTGGCTTTCCGGGGGAGAGGTTTTGCTCGGGGACGGCGGGTCAACCACGATCATCGGGCTGGTCAGGGACAACGTCAGCCTGGACGCGGCGCACGCGCCGGCGTTTCCGCTGCCCTGGGGCCAGCGCTGGCTGGGGCTGGCGGTCAGCCTGATCCCGCTGGTGCCGACCATGCTCTGCCTGTGGTGGCTGGCGCGCCTGTTCGGGCTGTTTTCCGCAGGTGAGATTTTCACCGGCAACACGGTCAAGTACATCCGCCGGACCGGCTGGACCATGCTGGCGGGCGTGATCCTCATGCCGTTCCACGAGGCCCTGCTGACCCTGATCCTTACCATCCACAACCCGCCGGGCGAACGCCTGATCACCATTTCGCTGGAGTCCGGCGACATCCGCGACCTGGTCATCGCCGGGATCATCATCCTGGTCAGCTGGATCATGGACGAGGGGCGCAAGCTGCGCGAAACCGACGAACTGACGGTCTAGGCGGGCGGCATGGGCATCATCATCGATCTCGACGTCATGCTGGCCAAGAAAAAGACCAGCTCCAAGGAACTGGCCGCCGCCGTGGGCATCACCCCGCAAAACCTGTCCATTCTCAAGACCGGCAAGGCCAAGGCCATCCGCTTCACCACCCTGGACGCCATCTGCCGGACCCTGGACTGCCAACCCGGCGACATCCTCCGCTACGACCCCGACGAGCCGGAGTAGAGATGCCTCCGGCGGCCGGGGGGAAGGGGAAGGAAAAACCTTTCGAGAAAGGTTCTTTTGTGCAACCGGAAACATGGGTAACACTTCTGCCCGGGTACATGGGTAACACTTTTATTGTTCGTCCACCGGTTCCGGGGGCCTGATCAGGCCCCCGGAACCGGTGGCGGGCAGGACGCCGAGCAGGA
>NZ_JBGLYH010000020.1:0-59749 GCF_041414475.1 Pseudodesulfovibrio karagichevae | reverse complement strand
CTTTGAAAAGGGTTCTTTCCTCCCCTTCCCCCGGACCCCCATCCCCTCCTTTTCCCAAACTTTTTGTAGCCGCTTCGCGGGGCAGGGCGCAAAAAAAGACCCCCGACTCATACCTGAGTCAGGGGTCTTTCACTCTTCATGGAGCGATTCGGGTGTGCCAGCACCCGACAGCGGCTCTCCCACCGCGCTCGCACAAGGCTTTGATTCGCCCCGTCCTGGGGCTCACCCCTTCGGGGCGTCGCGGAAAGACCGCAACGTCCAAATCCGCTGTCCTGCGGATTTGTCGAGAGTGGTGCAGCTGTGCATTTTCTTCCGGGGGGCTTTCACCGCAGCGTAGCCGTCTACGTGAGGATGAAAGCCCCCCGGAAAAAATGTGCAGATGCGCCGCTATCGGAAGCCGCCTAAGGTAAGATCATATCATCAACCGATTGGCGCCAGGCCTTGGGGAGGACCTGAAGATCCGGCTTGCGGTGACCCACGGCGATGAGCATGGGAATCCAGTAGTTGTCCGGGATGTCGAACTCCTTGCGCACGGCCTCGCGGTCGAAGCCGTCCATGGGGTGGGTGTCCAGGCCGCGCGCGGCGGCCGCGTACATGAAGGACATGGCGAACAGCCCGGCGTTCTTGGCGGCAAAGGCCAGGGAGGCTTCCGAGGTGTCGCCGTACAGGGTCTTGGTGGCGTTGAGGAACCAGTCGCGCTGCTCGGGCTTGAGGTTGTGCTTGAAGTGGCCTTCCAGGGTGGGGTTGCCTTCCTTCCAGCCGTCCCGGTCACCCAGGACGATGAGCACCACCGGGGCCTCGGTGATCTTGGGCTGGTCCCAGGCCACGGCGCGCAGGGCGGCCTTGCGCTCCGGGTCGCGGACCACCTTCACCTTCCACGGCTGCAGATTGAAGCTCGACGGGGCCATGGCGGCCTCGGCCAACACGGTGCGCAGCAGCTCGTCGGGCACGTCCTGCGAGGGGTCGAAAAAGTTGATCGCTCTGCGCCGTTCCAATATTTCGTTGAATTCCATATGCGTATCCTCCGAATGCAGTGTCGGGGCGAGGTTGCCTCCACCCCAATATAACCACTACCGGAAAAAAGAAAAGGCCGTCTGGACGACGGCCTTCGTTTCATCGGAAGTTCATGAATT
Source organism: Pseudodesulfovibrio karagichevae (assembly GCF_041414475.1). Lineage (NCBI taxonomy): Bacteria > Pseudomonadati > Thermodesulfobacteriota > Desulfovibrionia > Desulfovibrionales > Desulfovibrionaceae > Pseudodesulfovibrio > Pseudodesulfovibrio karagichevae. The sequence continues at coordinate 58,616 of NZ_JBGLYH010000020.1, read as the reverse complement.
TGTTTTGCGCCTCTCGCAGGCTGTTCAAAAGCGTGCGACTGCAAGGCGCGAAAAAGCGGCAAGGCCGCGAGCGAGCGTTTATCAACAGCCTGTTAGGGCATCATCGGGGCCATGGGCAACCCCTCGTCGATGTCCAGCCCGCAGATCAGGTTGGCGTTCATCAGCGCCTGGCCGGACGCGCCGCGGCAGAGGTTGTCGATGGCCGACAGGATGATCAGCCGGTTGGTCCGGGGATCGACCACCAGGCCGATGTCGCAGAAGACCGTGCCCCGCACGAAGCGGGTCTCGGGCAGCTGGCCCTTGGGCAGCACGCGCACCAGGGGCTTGTCCGCGTAGAAGTCGGTGTAGGTTTGGTGCACGGCGTCCAGGTCGGCCTCGCCCTTGAGCCGGGTGTAGATGGTCGACAGGATGCCCCGGTCGATGGGCAGCAGGTGGGTGTTGAACGAGACCGTGATGTCGGTCCCGGCCAGCTTGGAAATTTCCTGCTCGATCTCCGGGGTGTGCCGGTGGGTGGGCAGGCCGTAGGCCCGGAAGGAATCGGCCACTTCGCAGAACAGATTGCCCACCTTGGCCCCGCGCCCAGCGCCCGAGGCCCCGGACTTGGCGTCGATGACGATGTTGTCCGTCTCCACCAGCCCGGCGGCCAGGGCCGGAGCCAGGCCGAGGATGGAGGAGGTCGGGTAGCAGCCGGGGTTGGCGATGAGCCGCGCGCCCATGATCTTGTCCAGGTACAGCTCGGGCAGCCCGTAGACCGCCTCCTTGAGCAGGTCGGCGCGGGTGTGCTCGACCTGGTACCACGCCTCGTAGGTGGCCTTGTCGTTGATGCGGAAGTCGGCGGACAGGTCCACCACCTTGACGCCTGCCTCGATCAGCTCGGCGGCGATCTCCATGGCAGTCTTGTGCGGCACGGCCAGGAAGACCACGTCGCATTCCTCGGCCAGGTCGGCGGCGTCGGGCTGGGTGATGGTCAGCTCGCCCAGGGGCAGCCGGTTGAAGAAGGGGTAGATGTCGGCGAGCTTCTTGCCCGCCTCGGACCGGGAGGTGGCCCGGACCAGCTCCATGGAGGAGTGGTGGACCATGAGCCGGGCCAGTTCCATGCCGGTGTAGCCGGTGACGCCCACCAGCCCGGCCTTGATGATCTGAGACATTGTCGTTCCCGCTATTTTGTCTTGTTAACGTAGGCCATCCGCAGATTGTACACGAGGTCGCACAAGAGCTTCTTCTCGTCTTCCTCCAGGCCGTTGTCGAATTTTTGCTTGAGCATGCCGAGCACGTCGATGGTGTGCTTGGCCAGGTCCTTGTTGAAGGAGGTCTTGCCCGTGCCCGGATCGGCGGCTTCGCCCAGGGCGACCATGGCCGAGGAGGACAGGGAGTAGATGAAGGTGGTGAAGTTGATGCCCAGGGGGATGCCCTTCATGGGGTTTTCTCTGCAGTTATTCTGGCCCATTTTCCTCTCCGTGCTGATTGAATGCGGTTGCCACTGCCCGATAAGTACGGTCTGGCCGGGCCATAGTCAATACGGAGAGCACCGGTTTGCTGTGGTCCGCGTCGGCGCAAGTACGTGCATTATGTGAAATAACTAATATACATACTTGCCTGATGCCTGTAAGGTGTGCACAATTGCGTATGATGATGAGGGGTTTTTTCACAACAACACAATGCAAGGTTTTCGAGATGGTTAACTCTGTTTTGCGTTCAGCGTCGGCCTGCGGCTTCGTCCTGATTCTTTCCCTGGCTCTGGCCGGATGCTCCGGCGACAAGAAAAAGGCCGAGCAGGCGGCTCCCGAGGCGGTCCCCATGAAGGTGGTCAAGGCGGAGACCCGCGACATGCCCAACTGGGGCGAGTGGGTCGGCCAGATCAGCGCCCACGAGACCGTGGAGGTCCGGGCGCGCGTGGCCGGGTTCCTGATCAAGAAGAATTTCGAGGAGGGCCGGACCGTCAAGAAGGGCGACCTGCTCTTCGTCATCGATCCCAAGCCGTTCGAGGAGGACCTGAAACAGGCCCAGTCCGGCCTGGAGTACAACCAGGCCCTGTACAACAAGGCGGCCAAGGACCTGGTCCGTTTCCAGAAGCTCTTCAAGGAGGGCGTGGTCAGCCGCGACGAGTACGAGAGCTACGAGACCCAGGCGGCCACCTACAAGGCCCAGCTGGCCGACAACCGGGCCAAGGTGGAGAACGCCAAGATCCAGCTCGGCTACACCAAGATCTACTCGCCCATCGACGGCGTCATCGGCCGGGTGCAGGTGGACGTGGGCAACCTGGTGGGCCAGGGCGAGAACACCCTGCTGGCGACCATCTCCACCATGGACCCGGTCTACGTCAGCTTCAACGTCAGCGAGGGCGACTACATCCGGGCCATGCGCGACAAGCAGGCCCGCGATTCCGGCGACCGGCCCATCCGCTTGGTCCTGGCCGACGGCAGCGAATACAGCCATCCCGGCAGCTTCGACATGGTCAACCCGACCGTGGACCCGCAGACCGGAACGCTCGGCATCCGCGTGCTCTTTCCCAACCCCGGCAACCTGCTCAAGCCCGGCCAGTACGCCAAGGTCCGGGTGCGAGTCTCCAACCATCAGAACGCGGTGGTCATTCCGGTCACGGCGATCATGGACGTCCAGGGCATGAAGTCCGTGTACCTGGTGGACGCAGACGGGACCATCAAGAACCAGCCGGTCAAGCTCGGCACCGAATCCGCGAGCCTGGCCGTGGTCACCGAGGGCGTCAAGGAAGGGGACATGATCCTGGCCGAGGGCATCAACCGGGTCAAGCCGGGCATGAAGATCAAGCCGGTGGTGGTGCCCATGGAGTCCGGCGCTCCGCAGCAGCCCGCCCCGGCCGAAGATGCCGGGACCACGCCCGCGCCGGTCTCCGGCGACACCGCGCAGCCCGCTTCCGGCGACGGCGCGAAGACCGGAGCGGAGTAGCCCATGTTCGTCCGCTTCTTCATCGACCGGCCCATCTTCGCCTCGGTGGTGGCCATCATCATCCTGCTGGTGGGCATCCTTTCCCTGTTCGCCCTGCCCATCGCCCAGTATCCGCAGATCTCGCCGCCTTCGGTCAGCGTCAAGGCCACGTACACCGGCGCCGACGCCGCCACCGTGGAGCAGTCCGTGGCCGCGCCCATCGAGGAGCAGGTCAACGGCGCCCAGGACATGATGTACATGAAGTCCATCTCGGCCAACGACGGCTCCCTGAACCTGACCGTGACCTTCCAGCTGGGCCGCGACCTGGAGCTGGCCACCGTGGACGTGCAGAACCGCGTCAACCTGGCGACGCCCCAGCTGCCCCAGGATGTCCGCAACACCGGCATCTCCGTGCGCAAGCAGTCGCCGGAGTTCGTGCTCATCGTCTCCCTGACCTCGGACAAGCCGGAGTACGACACCCTTTTCCTGAACAACTACGGCAAGATCAACCTCTATGACGCCCTGCGGCGCATCGAGGGCGTCGGCGACGTGAACATGTTCGGCGACCTGGACTACGGCATGCGCCTGTGGCTCGACCCGGACCGCCTGGCCTCCTACAACCTGACGGTCAGCGACGTGATCAACGCCGTGGAGGAGCAGAACACCCAGGCCCCGGCGGGCCAGATCGGCATGCCGCCCTCGCCCAAGGACCAGCAGTTCCAGATGACCCTGCGCGTCAAGGGCCGCCTGGCCGACCCCGACGAGTTCGGCAACATCATCCTCAAGGCCGAGTCCGACGGGTCCGTGGTGCGCATCAGGGACGTGGCCCGGGTGGAGCTGGGCGCCAAGAACTACTTCACCTTCGCCCGCCTCAACGGCCAGCCCAACGCCTCCATGCTCATCTACCAGCTGCCCGGCTCCAACGCCCTGGACGTGGCCAAGCAGGTGCGGGCGACCATGGCGGACCTGTACCGGTACTTCCCGGAGGGCGTGCATTATTCCATCCCGTACGACACCACCCGGTTCGTGAACTCGTCCATTGAGGAGGTCATGTCCACCCTGTACGAGGCGTTGATCCTCGTCTTCCTGGTGGTCTTCATTTTCCTGCAGAACTGGCGCACGACCGTCATTCCCATGGTCTGCGTGCCGGTCTCGCTGATCGGCACCTTCGCCCTGTTCCCCCTGCTCGGGTTCTCCATCAACACCCTGACCCTGTTCGGCCTGGTCCTGGCCATCGGCATCGTCGTGGACGACGCCATCGTCGTGGTCGAGGCGACCCAGCGCAACATCGACGACGAGGGCATGTCGCCCAAGGACGCCACCAAGAAGGCCATGAGCGAGGTCACCGGTCCGATCATCGCCAGTACCCTGGTGCTCGTCGCGGTGTTCATCCCCGTGGCCTTCATGGGCGGCATCACCGGCCAGCTGTACAAGCAGTTCGCCCTGACCCTGTCCGTGTCCGTGGCCATCTCGTCGGTCAACGCCCTGACCCTGTCGCCCGCCCTGTCGGCCCTGATCCTGCGGCCGTACTCGCCCATCCGGGGGCCGCTCGGCTGGTTCTTCGGCAAGTTCAACACCATCTTCGACTGGGTCACCAAGCGCTACAACAAGGCCGTGGCGGCCATGGTCAAGCGCGCCTTCATGGGCGTGCTCGTGGTGGCCGTGCTCATCGGGGCCTGCGGCGGCCTGTTCTCCATCCTGCCGTCCAGCTTCGTGCCGGACGAGGACCAGGGCTACTTCATCGTCAACGTCTCCTTGCCCGAGGGCGCGTCCCTGGAGCGGTCCGACGGGGTCATGAAGAAGGTCGAGGCCTACCTCAAGGACGCGCCGGGCGTGCACAACTACGTCGTGCTCGGCGGGTTCAACCTGCTGACCGGGGCCTACTCCTCGTACACCTCGGCGGTCTTCGTGGTCCTGGAGGACTGGGCCAAGCGGACCACGCCGGAGCTGTCGCTCGCGTCCATCATGGGCAATGCCCAGAAGGCGTTCTGGGGCATCCAGGAAGCGGTGGTCATGGCCTTTTCGCCGCCGCCCATCCCGGGCCTGTCCTCCACCGGCGGGTTGCAGTTCGAGCTGCAGGACCGCTCGGGCAACAGCGTGTCCGAGCTGGCCGCCGTGACCAGGGCGTATATCGCCGAGGCGGCCAAGCGCCCGGAGATCACCAGCCTGTTCACCACCTTCAGCGACAGCGTGCCGCAGTACTTCGTGGAGATCGACCGCGACAAGGCCAAGAAGCTCGGCGTGCCCATCTCCGACGTGTTCAAGACGCTGCAGACCTATCTCGGCGGCTACTATATCAACGACTTCAACAAGTACGGGCGCACCTACCGGGTCATGGCCCAGGCCGAGTCGCAGTTCCGTACCCGGCTCGAGGACCTGAACCGGTTCTACATGCGTTCCAACACCGGCCAGATGGTCCCGCTGTCCACCCTGAGCAACGCCAAGCGCATCACCGGCCCGGAATACATCCAGCGCTACAACGTCTTCCGCTCGGTGGAGATCAACGCGGCCACTCCGGCGGGGTACAGCTCGGGCCAGACCATCGCCGCCATGGAGGAAGTGGCCCAGCAGAACCTGCCCGACGGGTACGGCTACGACTGGACGGCCATCGCCTATCAGGAGAAGAGCGCCGGAGGGCAGGTCGGGATCATCTTCGGCCTGGCCATCGTCATGGTCTTCCTGGTCCTGGCCGCGCAGTACGAGAGCTGGACCACGCCGTTCGCGGTCATCCTGTGCGTCCCGCTCGGCATCTTCGGGGCCATGTCGGCCCAGTGGCTGCGCGGGCTGGACAACAACGTCTACGCCCAGGTCGGCCTGGTCATGCTCATCGGCCTGGCGGCCAAGAACGCGATCATGATCGTGGAGTACGCCAAGGACAAGCACGACGCGGGCATGTCCATCCTGGAGGCGGCCAAGGCCGCCGCGTCCCTGCGCTTCCGGCCCATCCTGATGACCTCGTTTGCCTTCATCCTGGGCGTCATCCCCCTGGTGCGGGCCTCGGGCGCGGGCTCGGCCAGCCGGCACGCGCTGGGCACCTCGGTCTTTGGCGGCATGATCGCGGCCACCGTCCTCGGCGTGCTCGTAGTCCCCTCACTGTACACGGCCATCCAGGGCGCGGGCTCCTGGATAGGCGGTTTCCTGCGCAAAGAGGGTATAGCCAACAGGAAAGAAAAATAGTCTGTTATGTATAAGTGATACGTGTAAAAAGCCGCTTTCGGGCGGCTTTTTTCGTGTCTTCTGTCTTTTTGATTGGAAAAGTTCCTATCCTGTTGACTGAAAAAAGGAATCTGCTACCGTCTGAGCATGAGAGGGTGTATGTGGCGAATTATGTTCGGCAGGGCCGGACGGCGGCTGGCGGGCTGGTGCCTTGCCGCCGCGCTCCTTGCCGCCCTCGCTCCCGTGTCGTTCGCTGCCGAGCCCCTGCGCGTGGCCTATCCGGACTACTGGCCCTTCTTCACCCGGTCCGAGGAAGGGTACATGACCGGGTTTTTCTACGAGATCGTCAGCGAGGCCCTGGTCCGCCTGGGCATCGGCTCGACGTGGCGGGCCTATCCGTGGAGCCGCTGCCAGGCCCTGGTCCGGTCGGGCGACGTCGACGCCATGATCACCGTGCCTACGGCCGAGCGGCTGGTCTATGCGGCCACGCACAAGAACCCGTTTTACCTGAAGCGGCTCAAGGTGTTCACCACCGCGGACCACCCCAAGCTGGCCGAGATCAGGGATATCCGCTCCATCGACGACATCTTCCGCCTGGGCCTGGTGGTGCTCACCTACCACGGCAACGGCTGGAACGACAAATGTATCCGCTCCCGGGGCATCAAGACCTACGAGTCGCCATTGCTCAAGAACGTCTGGCTCATGCTGGCCAACCACCGGGGCGACATCGTCATCGAGTGGCCCATGGCCGCCTGGCCCCTGATCGAAGAGGGCGGGGTGGGCAACCGTATCGTGGAGACGGACGTCTCGCTCGACGCCATGCCGTTTCACCTGCTCATCAACCGCGACTGCCCCCATGCCGCCCGGCTGCCCGAGTTCGACGAGGCCATCAAAGAGATGAAGGCCGAGGGGCGGCTCGATGCCATCCTGTCGAAATACGAGGGCAACCAATAGGGGGAGAGGGCATCTTTTTTTTGCGCCTGTTGATAGATTTGACGGTATTGTGTTTACACTAAATGTAATTGCCTATATATGGAGTTAAATTCCGCCGCAAAAGGAGGCTCCATGTTCAGGTATTACGTCAACAAGAAGGCCCAGCCCACCGGGGAGCACGAAGTCCACACGAGCCTGTGCTCGAACAAGCCCCTGCCCGAAAACAGCATCTACCTCGGCGAGTTCCCGACCTGCCACGGCGCGATCGCCAAGGCCCGGGAGTATTACGAGGAGGTGGACGGCTGCTATTTCTGTTGCAGGGAGTGCCACACCCGCTGAGGGGAGAAGGAGAAGGCCCGCTGAGCGGGCCTTCTGCATTGGAAAAGATAAAGACAAATAAGAAAAGAGCCGTCGCTGGCGCTCCTCCAACTTTTTTGCAGCCCTCCCGGCGGGGTTCTTTCTTTTGCTGGCCCAAAAGAAAGAACCAAAGAAAAGGGCCTGGAGGTAGCGCCGCCGCCTTCCTCGTCAGCCCAAGAATCTGATCGGACCGGCTCCGCTCCCGATCCAGTCGTCCGCTCCGCTCCCTCCCAGGATCGAAGAGCCGCTCCGCCGTTCCGTCAGCTTCTAGGGCTGACGAGGAGATGGCTGAAATATTTCGATAAGAATATCTTTGAACTTGGTCGAGCAATTAGGATTGTTGACATCAAGCAGGTGGAGAGGAAGTCCTAAGACTTTACTGACTGCTTCAGCGTGGCGGCGTTCAGCTTTCAAATGGTTTTCAACTTCTGAAAGTGAAATACATAAGTTGCTATCACGTGTGAGCCGCCTCTTAAGTATTCGTTCCGCCGTATCGGTTAGCAAGAATAGCGCACTTAAATCCATATTGATAAAGGAGTTCACGCTAATAGGATAAATTCCGTTTCCCGAGATAATGGTAAAGTGCCCATCCAGTATTAAATCTTGATGATCAGCTCTAAGTCGTCCAAGTCCTTTTATTAGAATAGATTGATTGCTTTCTGGTTCATGAGCAATTTTGTCTAAGAAGTTATTATTGGTATGCGCCTTTATTATGGCACTAGCGGAAAATGTTGGAATATCAAAAAAATCAGCAATCAATTCACATAAAGTGGTCTTTCCAACTCCATGTATTCCACCTATAAAAAAAATATTAGTGTTTGACTGTCTCATACTCTAAGTCTGTAAGAGATTTTAGATTGTCATCATCAATATATGTAAATGATTGTGGTATCCTGAATGTTTCTGAGAGAGTTTCTGGAGGTACCATCGTTGTCAGCCTACGGATTTCAGAAAATTGAATTGCATATGCCGTTCTCTTTCCTTCGAAATAGTGAAGGTATGCATCTTTATTAATGCCAGATGCATGTCTTGTCTTTTGCCAAATGTCACTTACTGAACCGCAGAGTATATGATCGACAATACCAATCCCGACAATCATCTTCTTAGGGGAGGAAGCATAAATAACGACAGCCGAGATGTCTTTTGATGGTATTGATTTTCTGTATTCAAATCGTTTTTCTCCTGACAATAATCTGTCAGCATAAACTGGTTTGATCGGAAGGAATATTGAGGCCACCTGTTAATCTCCATATATTATGGGAGAATGACTCCGCATTTTGGCACTTTACTCTCTTCAACTAGAGCTAAAAATTGCTTATCGTCTACTTTCATAAATCCCCAATAGTTATCCCTGTTGAGACCAACATTCTCAACGAGTGAAGCCATGTTTGGTCTTTTCGGTAAAGCGATATTGTAAGTCATTTTAATGGCATATCCGACCTGTTTTTTGTAGAATTTTGTAAGTTCTTCGTCAGTAAAGACGCTATGGGGCGATGTGAATTTTTTGAAGTCGTCCAGTGTGGTGAAAGAATTGACAGCCTTTATGTTCTCAACTGCGCATATAGAAGTGGCAACAGAGCGATACCATGCAGGCCCTGAATCTTTGGTTCGGTAAATAATTATCAAGTCTTTGTTTTTGATTGAGCCAATGTCCCTTGCCCATGATATATATACTTTATGAATGCTATTGGTGTGGGAAATGTCGTCTATAATGCTAGAGTTTTCTGTCCGTAAAATGGAGTCAGGAAATAGCTTGGTGTGCCATTGAGGGTAGATAGCTAGTAGCCATTTATTGCAATTAACTGCATCAAGTACCGGATAGTCGGCCACGATACTACCCGTCATGCGATTGAAGTCTTTAAGGTAAACCTGTTCTGTTCCACTTGGGGTTGTCTTGGTTCCGTGGCGAACAAAGCCGTACTTTTCAAGAATACTGATTAAAGGCCAGTGCTCATCAAAAACAGTAACATATATATGCTTGATATTGTTTACAATAGCATGGTCAAAAATCTTTTTAACGAACCGTTCTCCAAGTTTAGTGCCATGAGCATTGATTTTAAAGGTGCCTACTTTTAAGCATATATCAGTATTAAGAGGTGGAGTGATGTCTGTTATAGGTCCGTACTCAACTTTGAGATACAGAAACGCTTGAATTCCTTCGGCGTCGCTCATGACATAAGCGTGCTCTTTTCCCTTCCTCCTGAACCAATCATCGAAACCGCGGTATGCCTTTCGAAGTGAATCAAAAAAGGAATCTTGCAGGTTAAGAACGTCAAAGGTGCGGACAACAATATTGGAATCTTTAGCCACAGTGAGTCTCCTTGAGTTATTCAGGTGTGTACATGGCTTATCATCCAATTATTTATTTTACTATATTTTTGTTGGTGTCGAGTGGGCAATCTGTTGTCTTGGACAGCCTTTTAATGCGCTTCCGCCCAATTCTTCCCAACGCCCATGTCCACCTTGAGCGGGACGTCCAGTTTGGCGACGTTCTGCATGATCTCCATTAAGCGCGCGCCCGCCTTTTCGATGTTGGCTTCGGGGGCTTCGATGATGAGTTCGTCGTGGACCTGGAGGATGAGGCGGGCTTCGAGTTCCTTGAGGGGCTTGTCCTTGTGGGCCTGGACCATGGCCATCTTGATGATGTCGGCGGCCGAGCCCTGGATGACCGTGTTGACCGCCTGGCGGCGGGCCTGGGACGAGAGCTGGTTGTTGCGGGAGTGGAGCTCGGGTAGCAAGCGGCGGCGTCCGGCCAGGGTGGTCACGAAGCCGTGCTTGAGCGCGTCCTCGACAATCGTATCGTAGTACGCCTTGAGGGTGGCCATCTTCTCGAAGTATTTGTCCGTGAATTCCTGGGCCTCGGCCTGCTTGATGCTCAACTCGCGGGCCAGCTTCTGCACGCCCATGCCGTAGATCAGGCCGAAGTTGATGGTCTTGGCCCCGCGCCGCTCGGTGTCGGTCACGTCCTTGATGTCCTTGTCGTGGATCAGCGCCGCCGTGCGCGCGTGGATGTCCTCGTCGTGCCTGAAGGCGTCGATCAGCGCCGGGTCCTTGGAGAAATGGGCCAGGACGCGCAACTCGACCTGCGAGTAGTCCGCCGCGGCCAGCCGGTTGCCCTCGGCCGCGTTGAAGCAGGCGCGCATGCGCGGTCCGTGCACTCCCCGGATGGGGATGTTCTGCAAATTCGGCTGCGAGCTGGACAGCCTGCCCGTGGCCGTGGACAGCTGGTTGAAATGCGTGTGCAGGCGGCCGTCCTCCCCGACCATCTTGGGCAGGGGCTCCAAGTAGGTGGAGCGCAGCTTTTCGAGCATGCGGAATTCCAGCACAGCATCCACGATGGGATGCTGGTCGCGGATTTTCTCCAACACTTGGTTGGCCGTGGAGCGCAGCCCGGTGGAGGTCTTGGACCCGGCCTTGATGCCGAGTTGGTCGAACAGGACCACGGCCAGCTGCTGGCTGGAGCGGATGTTGAACTCCTCGCCCGCGTGCCTGATGATCGTCCGGGTCAGCTCGTCCAGCTGGCCGTTGACTTCGTCCAGAAATTCCTGGAACGCCGCGTCGTCGATGGCGATGCCCGCCCGCTCCATGGACACCAGCACCGGGATGAGCGGGATTTCCAGCTCGCGCATGAGCTCGTTCAGGTGCGCGCCTTCCACCTGGCCCCGAATGCCCGTCATGTAGGCCAGCGCGGCCAGCCCCTGGGACTTCGGGTGCAGGTCGCGCGATGCGTCCGCGAACTCGGCCCGGCCGTCCTGGAACATGGACTGCCGCAGCCGCGCCCAGGTGTAGTTGCGCGCCTCGGGGTCGAGCAGGTAGGCGGCCAGGCTGAGGTCGAACCACTGGCTCGACAGGATGTGCCCCCACGCCTCGTCCGCGCGCAGCAGGTCCTGCACGCTCGGCGTGGCGATGACCGAGGCGTGCTCGATCTTGCGCACCAAATCCTTGGCCGGGCCCGTGTAGCGGTATTCCTGGCCGTTCACGCCGATAAAAAATGCCTCGTTCTCGAAGGTCAACCCCACGTCCTCGCCGCCCAGGTCGGGCAGGTCGTCCACGGTTCCGGCCACGTTCACGTCCAGGGGCTCCTCGGCCTTCTCGTTGGCCGGGGCGGCCTCGCCGAACAGGGAGAACTGCTTGCTCTCTCCGGCCGGAGCGGCCTGGGCGGCCTTCTTGACCGTCTCGGCCAGCGGGGCCGGTGCGGACTGGGCCGTGCCCGCGTCCCTGGGCAGGAGCCGCTGCAATCCGCGCAGCTCGTATTCCTCGAAAAACGCGTCCAACGCGGCCAGGTCAGGCCGTTGCAGCCGGAAAAAGTCCAGGTCCTGGTCGCAGCTGTCGGTCTTCATGCGCGTCAGTTCGCGGAAGTTGAAGATGTTGTCCAGCTCGGGCTCGACCTTGGCGCGCAGCTTCTCGGGCACCTTGTCCAGGTTGTCGCGCACGTCCTCCAGCGTGGGGCCGGTGGCGGCGAACAGCTTGCGCGCGGTCACGGGGCCGATGCCGGGGATGCCGGGGATGTTGTCCGCCGAGTCGCCGATCACGGCCTGGAAGTCCGGCCAGGTGTCGGGCTCCATGCCCTCGGCCTCGCGGAAGGAATCGAGCGTGTGGATGGTCTCCTTGCGCCCGATCTGGCTGACCATGACCACCCGGTCGTCCAGGCACTGCTTGATGTCCTTGTCCGTGGCCAGGATGATCACCGGCCTGTCCGCCTTGTAGCGGCCCGCCAGGGAGCAGATGCAGTCGTCCGCCTCCACGCCGTCGGAAACCAGCAGCCTGATGCCGAGTAGCTCCACGCCCCGGCGCACGGGCTCCACCTGGTCGCGAAGCGGCTCGGGCATGGCCGGGCGGTTGGCCTTGTACTCGCCGTACAGCGCGTTGCGGAAGGTCGGCCCCTTGCCGTCCATGAGAAAGCCCACGTGGTTCGGGTTCTCGTCCTTGAGCAGGTTCATGAGCACGCGCATGACCGTGTTGATGGCGTTGGTCGGGAACCCGTCCGAGCGGGACAGGTCGGCGCGCGCGTAGAAGGCGCGATAGAGCAGGGCGGTCCCGTCGATGAGGTACACCGGGTCCTTATCGAAATTGAGGCGTTCTTTTAACGACATAGCTATGTGGGGTGGGGGTTAGATTCTGTGGATGGAGGATTTGCGGCCGTGTCCGAGGCGTTTGAGCATGAAGATTTCCGGGTCCACGCCTTCCAGGTCGGTCAGCTCCACTTCGGCCCGGGCGGCCTGTTTGTGCCCGCCCGCCGAGCCGAGCCCGTTCATCAGCTTCTGGGCCATGGCCCCCATGTCGCGGCGCAGGCCGTCGCCCCGGAAGATGCAGACCAGCTTGTCGTCGGCCGTGCCCGAGACCACCACCCAGGCCACGTTGTGCACCCGGGTGAAGAAATCGGCCACGATGACCAGGATGTCCGGGTTGTCCACGTTGCCGCAGTGGGCGAACAGTCCGTGGCCGATGCGCCGCAGGTTGTAGAAGGCGCGGGAAAAGTAGCGCATCCAGTCCAGGTGGAACTCGCTGCGGCTGATGCGGTTCATCAGCTTGGAGTCCGCGAACTTGCTCAGGTACTTGAAGGCGGACATGTCCGCGTCGGTGAACTCCCGCTCGAACGTCTTGGTGTCGCAGCGGATGCCGTACAGAAGCGCCGTGGCCAGCAGTTTGGCCGGGCGGATCTTCATGTTGTACAGGTACTCGGTCATCATGGTGCAGACCGCGCCGTACTTGGGCCGGATGTCCACGAAGTCGGCCTGGACCAGGTTGTCCTGCATGATCGGGTGGTGGTCGATGACCACCGAGAAATCGAACTGCTTGAACTCGGGGTTGTGGTGCGGCTGCGAGTCCACCAGGGCGAACTTGTCGTATTGGGCCGCGAGGTTCGGGATGAGCTTCTGGGTGGGAATGCGGCAGTAGCGGATCATGGACAGGTTGTCCGGCCGCTTGATTTCATTGATCTGCGCAATGGCCGCGGCGTTCACGCGCCGGGTCATGATCCGTTTCAGGGCCAGCGCCGAGCCCAGCGCGTCCGGGTCGGCGTTGATGAGGATCAGCCAGTTGTCTTCTTTGTTGAACAGGCTGAGAAGTTGCTCGACCTGCTCGTCAAGTTGTCGAAATAGTGCCACGTACTATCCCTGTTTCAGGGTTAACGGCAGCCCGGCCGCCACCAGAAAAGCCTGGTCGGCCCGCACGGCGACAGCTTGGTTGAGCGCGCCGAGGCTCCGCACGAAGGCCCGGACCGCGCTGCCGGCAGGCAGCGGCCCAAGCCCTGTCTCACAGGAGACAAGTATCAAATCCGTGGAGCCCCAGTTGTCGAGAACTTCCAGGAATTCCTCGACCTTAACCGGCTCGCATCCGGCCTCGCGACAGGCGAACAACCAGTAGTCCAGGCTATCCACCAGCACGGCCGGAAACGACAATTTAGCCTTTTGAAGCCTTTGAGGCAAGTCCTCGGCCACTTCCGCCACTTCGATACCGGGCCCCCGGCTTTGGCGGTGGCGCCGGATCTGGTCGCGAAATTCCATGTCCCGGGCCTTGCCCGTGGCCACGAACAGGCCCGGACCGGCCGATTCGGCCAGCAAATCCAGCGCGAAATCGGATTTTCCGGATTTGTTGCCGCCGAGCACCAATGTGATCATTTTTCCTCCTGCCACCCGGCGAACCACTGGCCGAAGAGGTCCAGGGAGTCGAACAGCTCCGTCCGGCGGAAGAGCTCCAGGGTCACGGTGAAGTCGGTTGCCCGTTCGAGCATGGTCCTGAGCAGGACCTGGCCCACGGGGTCCAGTTCGTTGAGCGGCCAGTGCCGCCTGTCCCGTTCGGCCCCGTATATGTGGAGCATGCGCACCCGCTCCCACAGGCCGGGCAGCTGCAGCACGTCGCGCTGGTCATAGGCCTGGATGTGCCCGATGTCCAGGCAGGCCGAGAAGCCGCCCTCGACCACCTCGTCCCAGACCTCGGTCAGGCTGCGGCCGCCCACGTTCTCGATCAGGAACAGGGCCGGGTCCACGCCCTTGTCGCGCAGCCTCTCCGCCAGGGGCGGGAGCATGTCCGGCCCGTCCGGCGGATGGAGCACATAGGCTCTGGGCGAGACCAAGGCGATCTTGTCCAGCAGCCCGTCAATCTTTTGCCAGGCGGTCTCGAACCCGGCCCGCCACGGCAGGTCCAGCGGCAGATGCACGTGCCAGGAGCAGGGCAGGTCCGCCAGGTGCGCGGGCAGGTCCTCGTCCGTGTAGGCCAGACAGGCCTCGGTTTCGAAGAAAAGAACCGCGATTTCGGGGAAATAATCGGCCAGGAACGCGCTGTTCTCGGCCAGGCCCGCAGGCAGCACGGCCGAGGGCGCGGCCAGGGGGAAGGGGAAGCGCACGTCCCATTTTTGCTCCACCCCGCGCACGGAAAGGGGGGCGGAGGGCGCAGGATTTGCCCGGTCGCCGCCGGGGAGGTTCCGCGAAGCCGTCGGTTTCGTTGACATAGGGTCTCGGGGCATGGCTATTGCAGCGAATCGCTCAATGTAACGAACGGTTCGCCGAGGTTTTGGATATGATCGGATTTCGGAATTATTTCCAACATAAGTTCAATCCCCTGCACGTCTTCTGCCGGTTGCGCCGGTTCGGTCTGCCCCGATCCGCCGCCCGCAACGTCTGTTGGATCTACGAACGCGGGCTTTACCGCTTTCTTCTCTAGTCGAGCAGGCCGAGTTGCTTTTCCTTGGTCACCTTGCGGGCGGCCAGGGTGGATTTGGTCAGAAGTCGTTCCGGAATTTCACGTAGATAGCGCGATCGCGGCAGGGTAAGGGTCTTGCCGTAGAGTTGCCGGTTGGCCGCGTGGCTGAGATAGAGGTTGCGCCGGGCGCGGGTCATGCCCACGAACATCAGGCGGCGCTCCTCGGCGAACCGCTGGCCCCTGCCGGGGGTCAGGGTGACGGTGGCGGTGAGCAGGTCCATGCCCGCGAAGGGGAGGATGCCCTCCTCGCAGGCGGGCATGAAAACGGCCTCGAATTCCAAACCCTTGGAGGCGTGGAGGGTCATGATCTGGACCTTCTCGGCGGTCCGGCGGACCAGTTCGAGCTCGGTCTGGAGCGACACCCAGTTGACCAGCCCCTGCCAGCCGCCGCGCCGGTCGAACTCCTTCTTGAGTTCCTTGAACTGGCGGCTTTCCCAGAAGAACTGGTCGAACGGCGGGGTCTCGCTCAGGTAGGCGGCCAGCCCCACCGGGCCCTTGGCCAGGATGTGGTCCGGAATCTCGATGGTGCCCTCGACGCCGGACAGGGTCATGCCCAGGAACTGCTCGGCGGCCTTGAGAATGGCGGCCACGCGCGGTTCCTGCCAGAATCCTTCCAGCTCCGGGGTGCTGACGGGGATGCCCGCGCGCTTGAGCGCCTTCTCGATGACCGGGATGAGCGCCTTGAAGCGGACCAGCACGGCGATGTCGCCGGGCGCCAGGTCCCCGCCCCCCTCGCTGTCCACGATGGAGTGGCTGGTGGCCCCGATCAGCCCCTTGATCTTGTCGCTGATCCAGGTGGCCTCGCGCATGGCGTCCGGGGCCTCGAACAGGTGCATGGTCGCGTCCACGCCCTTGCGGGCGATCAGGC
Organism: Pseudodesulfovibrio karagichevae; assembly: GCF_041414475.1. Lineage (NCBI taxonomy): Bacteria > Pseudomonadati > Thermodesulfobacteriota > Desulfovibrionia > Desulfovibrionales > Desulfovibrionaceae > Pseudodesulfovibrio > Pseudodesulfovibrio karagichevae. The sequence continues at coordinate 42,697 of NZ_JBGLYH010000020.1, read as the reverse complement.
GCGGCGAATCGGGGAAAAGATTGCCCGCCCCGTCCAGGATGGTCTGGCCCGAGCGGTAGTTGTCGACCAGGGTGACCATCTCGATGTCCGGCCAGACCCCCTTGAGGTACTCCTCCACGTCGCTCACGGCCCCCCGGAACCCGTAGATGGACTGCTTGGGGTCGCCGATGCAGAACAGCCCCTCGCCGGACTTCCCGGCGATGCCCCGGACCACGGCCAGTTGCAGGGGGGTGAGGTCCTGGACCTCGTCCACCAACACGTGGGTGTAGGGCATGTGGAAGGTCGGCGCGCCGCTTTGCTCGAGCATGAATTCCAGCAGGTCGGTGTAGTCCACCAGGTCCCAGTGATTCTTCTGGTTGCCGTAGCTGATGTGCGCCTCGGCCAGGTCCTCGGGCAGTTCGGTCAGCTGCTCGCGGGCCAGGATGTACTTGTTCCAGTAGTGATCGAGGTTCTTGCCCGCGAATTCCGGGTTGACCTCGGCGAAAAGTTTCTTGGCCGCTGTCTCGGGGACCACGATGGGCGTCTCGGAGTAGGCGTGCTTCCAGTAGTCGAAGCACAGGGAGTGGAGCGTCCCGGCCTGGGGCATTTCCGCGTTCTCGCCGCGCAGGGCGTGCAGCCGGTCGCGCATCTCCTGGGCGGCCCGCCGGGTGAAGGTCAGGGCCAGGATGCGCTTGGGGGGGACCCCCTCGTCCATGAGCCGTTCCACCCGGCCCATGAGGGTCTGGGTCTTGCCCGTGCCGGGACCGGCCAGGACGAGCACCGGGCCGGGCCCCGCGTCGATGGCCGCCTGCTGGGCGTCGTTGTAGGCCAGCGGGATGGCCTCGACCTTGGGCCGGGACACGGCCTTGCAGGTCGCGGTCATGCCGGGGTCGGGCCGGGCCTCGGGTCGGGGGATGTGGATGAGCGTGCCCCCGTTCTTGATCTGGGCGCGCTCCTTTTCCGAAAAAACCGAGATGACCCCGTACTCGCCGTCGAACCCGGCCTTGCGGATGACCTGGCCGTCGCGCATGCGGGTGATGCCCTCGGCCAGGTGGCAGGAGAACCGGGTCAGGTCCTCGGCGGGCGCGCGCTGGAGGATGTCCAGCTCGTTGCCGAACTCGCGGATGAGCTGCATGTACAGGTGGTCGACCTTCTTGGAGCCCGGGCCCACGCCGAGCACCTCGGAGAGGATCTCCTTGAGCGGGATCATGGATACGAAGCCGGGCGCGCCCGCGGGCTGGGCCGGCTCCTCGCGGTCGGCCAGCTCCAGGATGCGGTTGTACACGCCCACTGTCACGGGCTTGCCGCAGACCGGGCAGATGCCGTCCCGCGCGATGGTTTCGTGGGGGTCCATGGACACGCCGCACTTGCGGTGCCCGTCCATGTGGTACTTGCCCTCCTCGGGAAAGAACTCCACGGTGCCGAGAAATTTGTGGCCCAAGCCCTCGCCGCGCAGGGCCCGGTAGATGCCCTCGTAGGAAATTTCGCCCCGGAACAGGTTGGCCTCGCGGCCGAGCTTTTCGCCGGAGTGGGCGTCGGAGTTGGAGATCAGCCGGATGCGGTCCAGTTCGGACCAGGTCCAGTTCATCTCGGGGTCGGATGAGAGCCCGGTCTCCATGGCGAAGATCTCGTCCGCGTAGTCGCCGAAGCACTCGCGGATGGAGTCGAAGCCGGACTTGGAGCCGAACAGGGAGAACCAGGGGGTCCAGATGTGGGCCGGGACCAGGAAGGCCTGGGAGTGGGTCTCCAGGACCAGGTCCATGAGGTCGCGGGAGTCCAGGCCGAGGATGGGGCGGCCGTCCGAGGCCAGGTTGCCCACCTGGCCGAGCTTCTCGTTGAACCTTTTCACCGCGTCCAGGTTGGGCATGTAGACCAGGTTGTGGACCTTGCGGACCTTGCCGCCGCGCTTGTAGATGGAGCTGATCTCCGTCTGGAGCATGAACCGGGTGCGGCCGGGGATGTCGCCGTCGAAGGCCGGGATCTCCTTTTCCAGCCCGCGGGGCTCGCGCAGGGTGAATAATCCCTTGCCGTTGTCCTCCAGCTGCTCCTCGATCTCGGCCAGCCATTCGGGGTGGGTGAAGTCGCCCGTACCCAGCACCGAAAGCCCCTTCATCCGGCCCCAGGCGGCCAGGTTCCGGATGGTCAGGTTCTTGCTGGTGGCACGCGAAAAACGGGAGTGTATGTGCAGGTCGGCGGTGAATCTTTCCATGGAGGGAACAGTATAGGCATACTCCTATTATTGCAACCCGTGGGCCCCTCCTAAATGGGTTGACTGCGGGTTTTGTTGCAGATACAACTTTCGCCATGAATCTTGATAGACTGAATCCGAGGGAGTCCATCGGCTTCCTCTCCTGGAAGGTTGCCCGCGTCTTCGCCAACGACCTGGCCGCCCGCTTCGCCGAGGCCGGCGTCAAGATCACGGTGGAGCAGTGGCGCGCCCTGTTGCCGGCATACAAGGCCGACGGACTGACTCAGGGAAGACTGTGCGACATGCTCTCCCAGGAGAAGACCGGGGTCAGCCGCCTGGTCGCGGCCCTGGAAAAGCACGGCCTGCTGCGCCGCGAATCCAGCGACGACGACCGGCGAGTGAAGTACATCTACATCACGGACAAGGGCCGCGAACTGGTGGACTTCACCATCGACATCGTCCTGGAGAGCCGGGCGGACATCGTCAAGCACGTGGACCCGGAGGAGTATGCCGTGTGCAAGCGGGTCCTGTGGCAGCTTATCGAGCCCCACCTGGACGCGGCCTGCTGTCTCAAGGAAGAGCCGTTTCCGAAGTAGGGGAGAGCCATGCCGAAGCTGGGGGCCCGGGGACAGAGATGGTTGAAGGGGTTGCACCTGTGCGCGGTCGCCTGTTGGATCGGGGGCGGCGTGGCCCTGATACTGCTCTATTTCCTCAAGCCCGGGGTGACCGACGGCGGCGTGCTCTACGGCATGAACCAGGCCATCCACCACGTGGACGGGCTTGTGGTGGTCATTCCCGGCGCCTTCGGCTGCCTGCTCACCGGACTGGCCTATTCCCTGTTCACCGGGTTCGGGTTTTTCCGGCACGGCTGGGTGATCCTCAAATGGGCGGTCACCCTGTCGGCCATCGTCTTCGGCACGGTCTGCCTCGGCCCCTGGGAACGGGCCATGATGCACATTTCCGGTCAACTCGGCATCGACGCCCTGCACGATGTCGCGTATCTGTATAATGAAAGAATGAATTTCGTCTGGGGGCTGGTCCAGGTTGCGGTCCTGGTGGGCACGGTCTTCGTGTCCGTGTTCAAGCCATGGAAAAATCTTCGCAAAAAGAGTGAGTGATGCAGAGAGTCCTTGAGAGTGCGGTTATTGTCTGCCTGGCGATCCTGCTGTCCGTCCCCGCGTTTGCCCAGAAAGGGGGCGAGCGGCCGCCGTCCCCCGTTGTCACGGCCAAGGTGACCAGCGGTGACATGGCCCCCGAGACCGAGTTCATCGGCACGGTCTATTTCAAGGAAATTTCCAACGTGGCCGCCGAGGTCGAGGGCAAGGTCGTGTCCCTGGACGTGGAGGACGGCCAACGCGTCAAGAAAGGCGATCCCCTGGTGACCCTGTCTTCGGACATCCTGGACAGCAGCATCGCCAACGCCCGCGCCCTCCTGGAACAGGCCAGGGCCGACTACGAACTGGCCAAGCTCGAGAACGAGCGGACCACCAAGCTGTACAAGAGCCGCACCGTGGCCGAGGGCGAGTACGACACCAAGCGGCTGTCCGCCCTGTCCGCCCAGAAGAAGATGATCGCGGCCCAGGCGATCCTCAACCGGTTGCTCATCGAGCGCGGCAAGAAGACCATCCGCGCCCCCTACGACGGGGTGGTTCTGGAGCGCAAGGCGTTCCGGGGCGACTGGATCTCCGTGGGCGCGACCGTGGCCGTCCTGGCCGCGGACGAGGACTTCGACGTGGTGGTCAACGCCCCGCGCGAGGCATTCGGCGTGGTCAAGCCCGGGCTCGGGGTGACCGTCAGGGTCGCCGGGCGGGACGTGCCGGGCACGGTCTTCGCGGCCATTCCCAAGGGCGACGTGGCCACCCGCACCTTCCCGGTCAAAATCCGCGTGCACAACGACGGTTTCCTGGCCGAGGGCATGGAGGCCAGGGTGGTTCTGCCCAAGGGGGTGGGCGGCAAGACCATGATCGTACCCCGCGACGCAATCATCTCCTCACGGGGCCAGATGGTCGTCTGGGCCGTAGTGGACGGCAAGGCGCAGCCCATGCCCGTGTACGTGGTCGGCTACCGGGGCATGGAGGCCGGGGTCAAGTCCAAGACCCTCAAGGAGGGCATGGACGTGGTCGTCAAGGGCAACGAGCGGCTCCAGCCGCAGCAGCCCGTGGCCGCGCAACCCTTGAAACAGCCGTAGGGGGTTTCCAATGGATATCGTCGGAACCGCCATACGCAAGCCCGTCGCCGTTCTGGTCGGCGTCATCCTCGTGGTCATGTTCGGCACGGTGGCCCTGCTCGGCCTGCCGTACCAGCTCTCGCCCAACGTGACCGAGCCGGTCATCACCGTGACCACCACCTGGACCGGGGCCACGCCCTACGAGATGGAGCGCGACGTGGCCGAGGAGCAGGAGAAGGTCCTCAAGGGCATTCCTGCCCTGACCCAGATGGAGAGCGCCAACTACAACGCCCGGACCGAGCTGACCCTCAAGTTCGAGATCGGCACCGAGATCGACAGCGCGCTGCTGCGCGTGTCCAACAAGCTCGACGAGGTGCCGGAATACCCCGACGGCGTGGACCGGCCGATCATCTCGGCCACCGGCGCGTCCACCTCCCCGGTCATCTGGCTGGTTCTCGAGACCCTGCCCGGCAACGACAGGGACGTGACCACCTACCAGACCTTTTTCGAGAACGACATCCGCCAGTACATCGAGCGCGTAGAGGGCGTGGCCGAGCTGTTCATCGGCGGCGGCCGCGAGGACGAGATGGACGTCATCGTCGATCCGGTCAAGCTGGCTTCCTACAACCTGACCGCCACCGAACTGATCGACGTGCTCAAGAGCGAGAACGTGTCCGTGTCCGCGGGCACGCTGGGCGTGGGCCGCCGAGACTACCGCATCCGCACCCCCGCCGACTTCAAGACCCCGGAGGACATCGAGTCCGTGGTCATCTCCTCGTCCGGCCAGTACCGCGTCACCCTGGGCGACGTGGCCACGGTGGCGCGCGGCAACGAGAAGCACACGGTGGCCATGCTCTACAACGGCGAGACGGGCATGGTCGTGGGCGTGCGGCCCGAGCCGGGCACCAACATCCTGACCATGACCGACCAGGTCCACAAGGTCATCCAGGACCTCAATGACGGGCCCCTGGCCGAGCAGGGCGTGCGCTTCAACTGGGTCTACGACCAGCGGCCGTACATCAACGGCGCCATCGACCTGGTCAAGCGCAACATCCTCATCGGTTCGATCCTGGCCATCGTGGTCCTGTTCGTCTTTCTCCAGTCCTTCAGCTCGACCATCATCGTGGCCGTCTCCATCCCGGTGTCCATCGTGGGCGCGTTCATCATGTTCGCCGCCGCCGGGCGGTCCCTGAACATCGTGTCCATGGCGGGCATCTCGTTCGCCGTGGGCATGCTCGTGGACAACGCCATCGTGGTCCTCGAGAACGTGGACCGGCACCGGCAGATGGGCAAGTCGCCGTTCAGGGCGGCCTACGACGGGGCCAGCGAGGTATGGGGCGCGGTCCTGGCCTCCACCCTGACCACCGTGGCCGTGTTCCTGCCCGTGGTCTTCATGGAGCAGGAGGCCGGTCAGCTGTTCAAGGACATCGCCATCGCCGTGACCTGCGCCATCGCCCTGTCCATGCTCGTGTCCGTGCTGGTCATCCCCATGCTGGCCAACCAGTTCTACCGCATCGCGGACCGCAAGACGCAGCGCGAGGCCGCGTCCGGCGGGCCGCGCACCCCGGCCGGGCTGTCCCTGGCCAAACGCGCGCTGGTCCCCCTGACCCGGATCGGCGGCAAGCTGTCCGACTGGATCATCGGCCTACTCGCCTGGGCCATCGACAACTGGAGGACCCGGCTGATCACCGTCCTGGGCCTGACCGCCGTGTCCGTGCTCATGGTCGTGACCATGTTCCCGAAGATGGAATACCTGCCCCAGGGCAACCGCAATCTTATCCTGAACATTCTCATCCCGCCGCCGGGCCTGTCCTTTGAGGAGCGCGACGACATCGGCAAGTATATCTTCGACCAGGTCAAGCCCCGGTTCCGCAAGGAAGTGAACGGCGAGCCCGGCGTGGACGAACTCTTCTACGTGTCCGCGCCGACCATCAACCTGTTCGGGGTCATCTCCACCCAGGAGCAGAACGCGGGGGCGCTCATCCCCATGTTCATGCGGATCATCAACTCCATCCCCGGCATGTTCGGCGTGTCCCTCCAGGCGTCCATCTTCGAACAGGGGCTGGGCGAGGGGCGCGTCATCAACGTGGACTTCTCCGGCGACGACCTGAACCAGCTGGTGGCTACGGCCGGGGCCATGTTCGGCATGACCATGCAGGCCATCCACGGCGCGCAGATCCGGCCCATCCCGTCGCTGGAGCTGCTCTATCCCGAGGTCCGCTTCCATCCTTACCGCGACCGGCTCAAGGCCGTGGGCCTCTCCTCCGAGGACCTGGGCACGGCCATCGACGTCATTCTGGACGGCAAGAAGGTGGGCGACTTCAAGGAAGAGGGCAAAAAGAAGATCGATCTGGTGCTCAAGGCGTCCGCCGAGGAGGTGGCCACGCCCGAGGAGCTCTACTCGCAGCTTGTGGCGACCCCCGACGGGTGGGCCGTGCCGCTCTCCTCTCTGGCCGACATGGAGAACACCTACGGCGTGACCCAGATCCGCCACCTGGAACGCAGGCGGACCATCACCCTCCAGGTCACCCCGCCGGTGGAGATGCCCTTGCAGTCCGCCATGGAGATCATCCAGCAGCAGCTTCTGCCCAAAGTGGAGCAGGCCGGGCTCATGCACGGCGTGTCCGTGCGTCTGTCCGGCGCGGCCGACAAGCTGACCGTGACCCGCGACGCGCTCAAGTGGAACTTCATCCTGGCCATGATCATCACCTATCTGCTCATGGCCGCCCTGTTCGAGAACTTCATCTACCCGCTGATCATCATGTTCACCGTGCCCCTGGCGGGCGCGGGCGGCTTCATGGGCCTGCGGCTCGAAAACCTGCTCATCGCCCCGCAGCCGCTGGACATCCTGACCATGCTCGGCTTCGTCATCCTCATCGGCGTGGTCGTGAACAACGCCATCCTCATCGTCCACCAGTCGCTGAACAACGTGCGCGACCAGGGCATGGACTACAAGGACGCCGTGCTCGACGCCACCCGCACGCGGTTGCGGCCCATCTACATGTCCGCCACCACCTCGGTCTTCGGCATGCTCCCCCTGGCCGTGGCTCCCGGCCCCGGCTCGGAGCTCTATCGCGGCCTGGGTGCGGTGGTCCTGGGCGGCCTGGCCCTGTCCACGGTCTTCACCGTGTTCGTCATCCCGGCCCTGCTCATGTTCATCATTCCCATGGAGAAAAAGGGCGGCCGACAGGAAGAAGAGGCCTAGACCGGCCCATCGGATAAAAAAACGGCCCGCCATGTTCGCCATGGCGGGCCGCTCGCTTTCCTTGCCTGTTAAACGCTATTCAGTCGCTCGGGTGGGGTTGTCCAGGACCCGTTCCACCGCGTTGCGGATCTGGGAGCGCAGCTCGTAGTCCGAGATGCGGTCCGAGAGCACGATGGACCCTGCCTGGGCATAGGCCGCCGGAAGCAGGTTCAGGGTCAGGGCGTAGATGTCCTGGATGTCCAGGGCCTCGAAGATATAGTCTTTGTAATATTCGTCGAGGATCTGGGGGACCAGCTCGGCCACGCGCCGCTCGTTGCGGTTGACGATCTTGGATACGTCCACCCCGTTGATCTTCATGGTTTTCTTGAGCATCATCCGTTTCCTCCCGGTAGTTGGCGGTTTTTCAGGAGTCGCCCCATACTAACCTTGATCGCCGTTTCTTGGCAATCGAATGGTACATTTCATGCTACACATATAGGGAGAACGTCTGCGGCCATTCGGTACAACGCCCGCGCGGGAAGGGATCATGGCGACGCAACCTATTGAACAGGCTGTACAAGGGTACACGTACCAACGCCCGAGGAAATCCTCTTCGGACAGCGAATTTCCCCTGGGCGCGGAACAGTCAAAAAGCCGTCGGGACGACGCGCCCGCCTCGGGTTCGGTCCTGCGCGGCTATCTCCGCGACCTGCTATCCTCCGCCGCGTCCGACGACGCCGGACAACTGACCTTCGCCGACGTCGAGGCCCGCCACAGCGAACTGCTCGAGACCTGGAACGACGAGGTCAAGGCCGACCTCGAAGCGCTCGGCGTGGACACCTCCACGGTCTTCCGCCTGCTCTACGACCCGGCGGGCTCGGCCACGGTCACCGGCGACCACCCGGACAAGGACATGATCAACGCCTATTTCACGGCCAACCCCGAGCGCGTTCAACAGCTCGGCCAGACCCTCCAGTTCGGCAAGCTCGCCGCCGCGGCCAGAAACAGCCTGTCCGAACGGGACATGACCCGCCCCCTGTCCACCGACGCCATGGCTTGGTGGTACTCCACCAACATGAACCCCCAGACCCTCTTCTCCCAAGGCGGCGTTGTGGTGGGAGCGGGCGCCGCCCCATACAAGGGTTTGGATATCAGGGTGTAGTGGGTAGGGGGAGCGTCTCTCTACGTTGCCTATCTTTCTTGGAGCGATTCGGGTGCGCAGCACCCGACAGCGGCTCAGTCCTCCGCGCTCGGAAGCCGCCTCCCGTCGCGCCAGGACTCGTTTCTAGGCGAAGTCCTTCAGATACTTCTCCAACCGGTTCATGCCTTCCTCGATGTTGGCCATGGAGGTGGCGTAGGAGAAGCGGATGTAGCCTTCGGCGCCCTGGCCGAAGTCGATGCCCGGGGTGACGGCGATGTGGGCCTTTTCGAGGATGTCGTAGGCCAGGGCCAGGGAGGAGCCGCCGAATTTTTCGGCGTAGGGGCGCATGTTGACGAGCACGTAGAACGCGCCGGTAGGTTCGTGCCTGACGGGCAGCCCCATGTTCTTGAGGCGGTCGAGCATGTGGATGCGGCGCTTGTTGTAGGTGGCCTTCATGCGTTCCACGTCCGGTCCGGCCTCCTTGAGCGCGGCCAGCCCGCCCCACTGGGCCATGGTGTTGGCCGAGATGAAGAAGTTCTGGCAGAGGTTCTGGAGGGTGCGCATGAAGTTGGGCGGGGCGATGAGGTAGCCCAGCCGCCAGCCGGTCATGGCGTAGAGCTTGGAGAAGCCGTTGAACACGAAGGCGCGGTCAGTGTATTCCAGGATGGAGTGTTCCTTACCCTCGTAGACCAGGCCGTGGTAGATCTCGTCGGACACGACCCACAGGCCGTGCTCCTCGGCGATTTCGGCGATGGCCTTGAGGCGCTCCTCGGAGAGCAGGGTGCCGGTGGGGTTGGCCGGGGAGTTGATCAGGATGGCCTTGATCCGGTCGTTCTCCGCAAGGGCCTTGCGGATGGCGGACACGCGGTACTGGAAGCCGTCGTCCTCGTAGACCGGGACCTTGACCGGCTCGGCCCCGGCAAAGGTGATGAAATTGTCGTAGCAGGCGTAGCACGGGTCCGAGGTGATGACCCTGTCGCCCTGTTCGAGGATGGTGGAGAAGAGCACGAGCATGGCCGGGCTGGTGCCCTGGGTGACGACCATGTTGTCCGGGGCCACGGTCACGCCGTAGCGTTTTTGATAGTCCTCGCAGATGGCCTCGCGCAGTTCGCGGATGCCGAGGGAGTGGGTGTAGTGGGTCAGGTTGTCGTCGAGCGCCTTGCAGGCGGCCTTCTTGGCGCACTCGGGCGTGTCGAAGTCCGGTTCGCCCACGCACATGCGGATGACGGACTGTCCGGCCCGCTCCATGGCCTCGGCTTTTTCGTTGATCTCCATGACCAGGAACGGGGTGATGCCGCAACAACGATCGGATATGCTCATGACGTCTCTCGCAAAAAGAAAACCCGCCCCTCGCCGGTGCAGCAAGAGGCGGGGAAAGTTGTCTACAATGTCGCCGGTTACGCTACTTCAACGATTTCGATGTCGAAAACCAGAGTCTGGCCGGACAGGGGATGGTTGCCGTCCAGGGTGACCAGCTCCTCGTCGAACTCGGCCACGCGGACATAGGCTGGCTGGCCGTCCTCGGTGCGAATCTCCAGCATGATGCCCTCTTCCAGCTCCACGGTGGGCGGGAGCTGTTCGCGGCGGACCTGGAAGACCAGTTCCTCGCTGGGGGAGCCGTAGCCCTCCTCGGGCGGAATCTCGACGGTCACGGTGTCGCCTGCGGACTTGCCGATCACGGCCTTTTCGAACCCGGCGATGACCATGCCTTCACCCAGTTTGAACTCCAGCGGCTCACGGCCTTCGCTGGAATCGAACTGGCTGCCGTCCTCCTTGAGGGTGCCGGTGTAATGGACTTTTACGGTGCTGCCATTCTGCGCAGTCATAGAATCTCCTGGATGGTGGTTTTGCCCGGTCCTCCGGGTGGATTTAGTCACCCTAGCGCGTTTTTGGCTAGAAGTCGAAATTGATGACCTTGCGGACCTCTTCCATGGTCTTCACGGCGTAGGCGCGGGCCTTTTCGTTGCCCGCTTCCAGGATTTCCCGGACCTTCTCGTCGGTGCAGGCGGCGCGCCGCTCGTGCAGGGGCGTGAGGAACCGTTCCAGCGACTCCATGAGCAGCTTCTTGCAGTCCACGCAGCCCCAGGACGCGTCCTTGCACCCCTTGATGATCTCGGGGAGCCTTTCGGGGTCGGTCATGAGCCGGTGGTAGGGGAAGAGATTGCAGACGTCCGGGTCGCCCGGATCGGACTTGCGCAGCCGGTTCTCGTCGGTCTTCATGCCGCGGACCTTGGGCATGATCTCGTCCAGCGGCTCGGAGAGCATGATGGAGTTGCCGTAGCTCTTGGACATCTTGCGCCCGTCCAGGCCGGGCAGGACCGGCTCCTCGGTGAGCATGTCCGCCGGTTCCGGGAACAGGTCGGTGTTGTTGATGTGGTTGAACCGGCGCGCGATCTCGCGGGTCAGTTCCAGGTGCGGCAGCTGGTCCTTGCCCACGGGCACGGCCAGGGGCTTGTACATGAGGATGTCCACGGACATGAGCACCGGATAGCCGAGGAAGCCGTGGGTGTTCAGGTCCTTCTGGGCCAGCTGTTCCTTCTGGTCCTTGTAGGTCGGGCAGCGTTCCAGCCAGCCCAGCGGGGTGTACATGGACAGGATCAGGTTGAGCTCGGCGTGTTCCTTGATCTGGGACTGCTGGAAGATGGAGCACTTTTCCGGGTCCAGTCCGGCGGCCACCCAGTCCTTGACCAGGCCGGGGATGAACCCTTTGATGCGGGTGGGGTCGGCGTATTCGCTGGTCAGGGCATGCCAGTCGGCCACGAAGAAGAAGCAGTCGTATTCCTCCTGGAGCTTCAGCCAGTTGGCGATGACGCCGAAGTAGTGGCCGAGGTGGAGGGGGCCGGTGGGCCGCATGCCGGAGAGGATTCGTTGTTTTTCGCTCATGATGAAGTGTGGTCTGCGGTTAGAAGGTTAGAGGGGCACGCCGAGCAGGGAGCCCATGCCCTGGACCAGGGGGACTATCACCCGGCCGACGATGTCGAGCCCGGTATAGCGTCCGAGCAGGATAATGGCGATGAGGATGATGAACCCGTAGCGGCTCATGGACATGAATTTGTAGGCGGCTCGCGGGGGTAGGAAGTACGCCAGGACGTTGCTGCCGTCCAGTGGCGGGATGGGCAAAAGATTGAAGGCGGCCAGGATGAGATTGACGAAGACCCCGTAGTAGGCCACCGCGTAGAGGGCGCTCCGGGGGCTCAGGCCGAACATGGACATGAGATGGAAGGCCCCGGCGAACAGGGCGGCCAGGATGAAGTTGATGCCCGGTCCGGCCATGGCGGTGAACATCATGCCCTTGCGCGGGTCCTTGAAGTAGCGGGCGTTGACCGGTACGGGCCGGGCCCAGCCGAAATGGACGAAGAAGAAGGCCAGGGTGCCGATGGGGTCCAGGTGCTTGAGGGGGTTCAGGGTCAGCCGTCCGGCGGACTTGGCCGTGGGGTCACCCAGAAGGTAGGCCACGTAGCCGTGGGCCACCTCGTGGAAGACCAGGGCGACGAGCAGGCCCGGCGCCAGGGTCAGGTAGACCTGGATGTCCTGTGCGGTGATGTTGAACATCAGGAGCGGCTACCATGCAACGGGGCAGGGCGGCAAGGGATTTCGACCCCCGGACCCGCCCGGACCGGCGGTTGTTACACGATCTCCGCGCGGGACAGGAGCTTGATGAATCGCTTGATCATGTCCGGCTCCACCAGCCCCTTGTCGTCGGTCAGGGCCTTGAGGGCGTCGAACGGCTTGATGGCCCGTCGGTAGGGGCGGTTGCGGGTCAGGTTGTCGTAGCGGTTGCACAGGGCGACCACGCGGGTGGGCAGGGGGACTTCCTCGCCCGAGGCCTGGGTGGGGTAGCCTTTGCCGTCGATACGCTCGTGGTGGAACAGGATGCAGTTGGTGGCGATGATCGGCAGGTCGAAGTTGGCGCAGACGCGCACTCCAATGAGCGGGTGCATGGCGTAGGCCTGGAGCTGGGCCGGTCCCATGGTCTCGGGGTCGGCGTTGAGCAGGGTCTCGTCCATGCCGACCTGGCCGATGTCGTGGAGCAGGGCGCCCATGCCGCAGGCCAGGACGTCCTCGTCCTCGAACCTGTATTCCTGCATCAGGTTCACGGCGTAGACCATGGTCGAGATGCCGTGGTGGTAGGTCTCGTATCCCTTGCCGATGAATTTGGTCAGGTTCTTGAGCGGGGCCGGGGACTTGAGGAAGGACGTGCTGCTGCGGATGAGTTCCTGGAAGCGGACGTAGCGCTTCTTGAAGGCCGGGCCCGGCAGGTTGGTCTCGAACAGCTCCTTGGACAGGGCCGAGGCCGCGTTGGTCCACGCCTGGGCCCGTTCGGGCAGGGAGATGGACTCGTCCTCGAGCAGTTCGATGAGGTTGGCCTGGATATAGCTGTGGTAGAGCTTGCGGGAGCGCTTGTCCACGTAGATGGTCACGATGCCCGCCAGGGCCAGTTCCTTGCGCTTGGCCTTGGTCAGGGTCCGCCCGCTGGCGTTGAACAGGACGTAGCTGTCGTCGTGGCGCAGGAAAATGTCGAAGGGCACCTTGAAGTCCGGCCGCAGGATGAGCGGTGAGATGGGGAAATATTCAGCCTTGGTCAGTTGGGCCATGGACATCTTCCTGTTTGCCGGTCCGGTGGGGGACCCCGCCGCCTCTTCCCGGAATGATTTCAGGTATCCATGAAACTTCCCGGTTGTCAATGATAGCCGCAGGCCCTTTGCGGGCCGCCAAAAAGCAGAGCGCCCTCCCGTGGCGGGAGGACGCCCTTGTTCGGAGTGAGCATGAAGGAGAAATGTTAGACGCCGGCCTTGTTCAAGGCCATCCGGACCTTGTCCTTCAGCTCGGTCAGGTCCACGGATTTGACCACGTAGTAGTCGGCCGCGATGGATTTGAGGTCATGCTGGAAGGAGTCGTAGGCCGTCGAAAGAATGACCGGAATCTGTTGATCCTTGGTGCGGATTTCCTGCAACAGATCGAGACCGGAGCGGTTGACGCCCAGTTTGATATCCAGAATGACGATGGTCGGATTTTCCCTGGCGATGACGTCGAGAATGTCTTCTTCCCCGTCGGAAGTGGCGACCACGTAGTCGTCCGCTTCCAGTTCTTCCCGGTAGAGCATGCGGATATGCTTTTCATCGTCGACTACGAGAATTTTAGGTTTGCTCATGGCTTCCTCCTTGGAATTAGCCCTTAATACGAGCATAGGCGATATAGCGCTTTAGGGTCAACAGCGGTTTTGAAATTAATGGCAGATAATCGCCTTTCCTCCCCGCCGCAGGCGGCGTGCCGGGCAAAACTTGAACTCGGACGCCAATCTGCGTACTGTCCGCCGCAGCCGCTGGCCCTCAAAATGACCTGCGGCAAAGGAGATAACCCATGATCATTGTCAATCTGGAACCGGACGGAAAGCGCATCGAGCTGAACGACACGCGCTCGGTGCTGGCCGTGCTGAACAAATTGCGGCTCCGTTCCACCATGGCCATCGTCGTCCGCGACGGCGAACTGCTCACCTCGGACCGCATGCTCTTCCACGGCGACGAACTGCTGGTCCGCAAAGTCACCTCGGCCGGTTAGGGGGGGATAATCATATGAAATGCACCCGCTGCCGCAAGACGGCCCACGTGGCCCTGCCGAGCCATCACTCCGGCTTTTGCGCGGATTGTTATCCGCTCTTCTTCACCAAGCAGGTGGAGACGGCCATCCGCCGGGAGAAGATGTTCACCCATGACGACCGGGTCCTGGTGGCCCTGTCCGGGGGCAAGGACTCCCTGGCGCTGATGCTCGAACTGAAACTGCAGGGGTACGACGTGACCGGCCTGCACATCGACCTGGGCATCCCGAACTCGTCGGACAAGGCCCGCAACAAGGTCGAGAACTTCTGCGAAAGGAACGAACTGCCCCTGCGCGTCTTCGAGATGGCCGCCTGGGGGCTGCCCATCCCGGACGTCAAGGAGCACGTCAAGCGCCCGGTCTGCGCCGTGTGCGGCAAGCTGAAGCGCCACCACTTCAACCGCATCGCGGTGGAGGAGGGCTTCGACGTCCTGGCCACGGGCCACAACCTGGACGACGAGGTGGCTCGGTTGTTCGCCAACACCCTGCGCTGGGACACGGCCTACCTGTCCGACCAGGGCCCGGTCCTGCCCGCGTCCGAAGGGTTCGTGCGCAAGGTCAAGCCCCTGTTCCGCCTAAGCGAGTTCGAGACCGCCAACTACGCCTTCCTCAAGGGCATTGAGATCCATTCCGACCCCTGCCCGTACGCGGGCGGGGCCAGCTTCACCGGGCACAAGGAGCTGTGGGGCGAGCTGGAGCACCGCAGCCCGGGCCAGAAGTTCCAGTTCTACCAGTCCTTCCTCAAGAAAGGCAAACCGGCCTTCGCCCAGGTGGAGAAGGAGACCGGCGCGAAACTGGCGCCGTGCACCGAGTGCGGCTCGCCCACCAGCGCCGAGGTCTGCTCGGTCTGCCGCATCAGGGCGGCCGTGCGCGAGAGCAAGGCCCAGGCGGAGTAGTCCCGTGGCCACCCCGAAAATTTCCGTGACCATGCCCTGCCACAATTGCGCGGGCACCGTGGCCGGGGCGCTCGATTCGCTCCTGGCCCAGGAGGGCGCGGATTTCGAGGTGGTGGCCGTGGACGACGGATCGACCGACGACACCGCGTCCGTCCTGGCCGAATACGCGCGCCGGGACGGACGCGTCCGTGTCTTGTCCATGCCCCACGGCGGGGTCATCCAGGCGGCCAACGCGGCCATCGAGGCCTCGAAAGGGCGGTACATCGCCCGCATGGACGCCGACGACGAGGCCTTGCCGGGCCGCCTGGCGATCCAGGCCGGGCTGCTCGACGCCCACCGGAGCGTCGGCCTGGTCGGCTGCCGGGTGCGCTTCGGCGGCTGCCGCCGGACCTGCCGGGGGTACGCCCACTACGTGGATTGGACCAACACGCTCCTGGACCACGAGGCCATCAGCCTGAACCGGTTCGTGGAGTTCCCGGTGCCCAACCCGTCGATCATGTTCCGGCGCGATTGTCTGGAGCGGCACGGCCCGTACCGCGAGGGCGACTTCCCCGAGGACTACGACCTGCTCCTGCGCTGGCTGGAGGGCGGGGTGCGGATGATGAAGGCGGACGCCGAACTGCTGGTCTGGAACGATCCGCCGGACCGGCTGTCGCGCACCCATCCGCGCTACGACGTGGACGCCTTCTACCGCGTCAAGACCGAGTACCTGGCCCGCTGGCTCAAGCGCAACAACCCGCACCACCCCGTGGTCCACATCCTCGGCTCGGGGCGGATCACCCGCAAGCGGGCCGACCTGCTCCTGGAACACGGCATCGAGTTCGCGGCCTACTACGACGTGGACCCGAAAAAGATCGGCCACGTGGTCCACGGCCTGCCGGTCCGCGACCGCGCCGAGCTCCCCGGTCCGGGCGAAGGATTCTGCGTCCCGTACGTGGCCAGTCGGGGCGCGCGGGGGGAGATCGCCGAGTTCCTCGAAGCGCGCGGCGGCCGACTTGGCCGCGACTACATTCCGGCCGCCTGATTTCTCCCCCAGTCTAGCCATTTCACTCGGAATCTGGCACGGTTGATCCAGACAAGGAGTGCTCATGAAGTTCGTATCCACACCGGATTGCGCGCCCCCGGCGGGGCATTATTCCCAGGGCGTCGTGCACGGCGGCCTGGTCTGGGTCTCGGGCATGCTCGCCGTGGACCCGGCCACGGGCGAGCGCAGGCTCGGGACCATCGAGGAACAGACCCGGCAGGCGCTGGACAACGTGGACGCGGTCCTGCGCGCCGCCGGTTCCGGCCGCGACCGGGTGCTCAAATGCACCTGCTATATTGCCGACATCGAGCTGTGGGGCCGGGTCAACGCGGTCTACGCCGAGTTCTTCGGCGAGCACAAACCCGCCCGCGCCGTGGTCCCGACCCGCGAGCTGCACTACGGTTTCCTGGTGGAGATCGAGTGCGTGGCCGCCGTGAACGCCGTCGAGGAGACCGGGGGGGAGGGCGCATGACTCGGTTCGTCTGCCGCGACTGCGGCCTGGATTTCGACGTCATGGTCCCGCGTTGGCGCTGCGACTGCGGCGGGCTGCTGGATTTGGACTTCACCCCGCGCCTCGACCCGGATCGAGTGGCCGGGCGGCCCGCCACCCTGTGGCGCTACCGCGAGGCCCTGCCCGTGCCCGAGGGCGCGGAGCTGACGCTGGGCGAGGGGTTCACCCCCATGGTCGAGGTGGAGCTGGGCGGGCGCGGCGTGCTGGTCAAGCAGGAGCAGCTCTTTCCCACCGGCTCGTACAAGGACCGGGGCGCGGCGGTCATGATGGCCATGGCCGCGCACATCGGCGTGACCGACGTGGTCGAGGATTCGTCCGGCAACGCGGGCTGCGCCGTGTCGGCCTTCGCGGCCAAGGCGGGCATCCGGTGCCGCATATTCGTGCCCGCCGACAACTCGCCGGGCAAGCTCGGCCAGATCGAACTCTACGGGGCCGAGCTCGAACCCGTGCCCGGCTCCCGCGAGGACACGGCCGCCGCGTGCATGGCGGCGGCGCGGGACCACTACTACGCCAGCCACGTGTACAATCCGTTCTTTTTCCACGGCACCAAGACCTTCGCCTACGAGGTGGTCGAGCAGCTCGGCTGGAAGGGCCCGGACACCGTGGTCCTGCCCGCGGGCAACGGCACCCTGTTGCTCGGGGCGCACATCGGCTTCCGGGAGCTCCGGGACATGGGGCTCATCGAGCGCGTGCCCCGGCTGGTGGCCGTGCAGTCCGCCCGGTGCGCGCCGTTGTGCGCGGCCTTTGCGGCGGGCGCGGACACCGTGGACGCGGCCATCTCCGAACCCACCCTGGCCGAGGGCATCGCCATCGGGCTGCCCATGCGCGGCCAGCAGATGCTCGAGGCCGTGCGCAACACCGGTGGGACCTGCCTGGCCGTGTCCGAACAGGACATCCTGGCCGCCTTCCGGGACGCGGGCCGCAAGGGGTATTGCATCGAGCCCACCTCGGCGGCGGTGGCGGCTGGCGCCGCGCAGTACGCGAGAGACGCCGCCCCGGGCGAGACCATCGTGACCATGTTCACCGGGCACGGGCTCAAGGTGGGCGACAAACTGCACAAGCTGGTCAGCGACTGACCGGGAGGATGCATTCCATGGCCGACATCGACGCTCCGGCGGCAGCTGTCGCCAAGCCCCGCAACCCGTGGCTGGCCCTGGTCCTCTCTCTGGCGGCCGTGGGCCTGGGCCAGGTCTACAACGGCCAGTGGAAAAAGGGCGCGGGCTTCTACCTGGCCGAACTGCTCGTGGCCCTGGTCATGGTTCTGTTCTGGGCCGATTTCGCGGCCATGCTCCTGTGCGTGTCCATCCTGCTCGGCTACAACCTGTTCGTGGCCGGGGAGGCCTTCGCCACGGCGCGCAAGTCGTCGGGGTACACGTTCAAGCCGTGCAATCGGTGGTGGATATATCTCCTCTGCCTGGCCGTCAGCCTCGGCTCGGGCGCGGCCTTCGAGCGGGTGGTCAAGGGCTGGTTCTTCAAGGCCTACGAGGTGCCGTCGGCCTCCATGCTGCCGACCATCCGGGTGGGCGACCACTTCATGGTCGAGGTCCTGGAGCCCGAGGATGCGTTGAAGCGGGGCGACATCGTCATTTTCTGCATGCCCGAGACCCGGGGCCGGGACTTCGTCAAGCGGATCGTCGGCCTGCCCGGCGAGACCGTGGAGATCAAGGCGCGGCAGGTCTTTGTCGACGGGGCCGCCCTGAGCGAGCCCTACGTCTGCTATACCCGGCAGGGCAACCTTCCGGTGCGCGACATCTTCGGGCCGGTCACCCTTGGGGCGGGCGAGTATTTCCTCATGGGCGACAACCGCGAGGACAGCTTCGATTCGCGCTGGCTCGGGCCGGTGCCCAGGGACAAGATAACCGGAAGGGCCGGGTACATCTATTTCCCCGGCGACATGAACGCCCCCGACTGGGCGGACAGATTGGGAGCGCCCCTGCGTTAGGCGGGGTGGCCTACCAGAATTCGCGGGCAGCGAACAGCCCGTCGGCCTGGTTGATCTTGAGCGGGCGGACTTCCCTGATGCCCAGGGCGTCCATGTAGCCCAGGACCAGGATGAGGTTGGTCAGGCGGCTCTCGGCGTATTCGCTTTCGAAATCCTTGTCCGGCCTGCCGGTCCACTTCTTGAGGGCCGCGGCCACCTCGTCGCGGGTGTAGACGTCTTTGCGGCCGCCCAGCACCTCGGGCACGGAGTAGTAGTGCACCCCGCCGATGCCGGCCACGGTCAGGTCCGGGCGCGAGACCCTGTTGGCGATGTACAGGGGCACGGTCATGGCCGCGTGGGCTTGGATGTAGGCCAGGGCCTGCTCCACCTCGTCGGCGCTGACCGGGTTGGGGCTGACCGTGGTGCCGATGTCCTTGCGCTGGATGGTCTGGATGACCACGTTCTTGAAGGCCACCGAGGCCATGGGATCGATGTAGAAGAGCAGGCCGCCGTCCGGCTTGCGGATGGTCATCTGCATGGAGTTGCCGCCGATGTCCCAGACCAGGAGGTCGTGGGCCTTGTCGCCCAGTTCCTGGCGCACGGCGTGGTAGCTGAGCATGGCCGCCTGCTGTTCGGAGATGACCCGCGAGGGGATGCCCGTCTCCTGGCGGATGCGCACGAAATACGCCCGCCCGTTCTGGGCCTTCTGGAAGATGCGGCCGCCCACGGCCGAGTATTCCAGGGCGTTCTTCTCCACGGCCACGGCCTTGAGTTTTTCCAGGGTCTTGATGCCCTGGGCCATGACTTCCTTGCTCAGGTTGCCGTCATAGGACCGGGCCAGGTCCTCGGCGAAATCGACCTTTTCGGACAGGGTGTCCACGGTTTTGACGATGAGCCCGGTGGAGATGTCCACGTCCGCGATGATGCACTTGATGGCCGCCGCGCCGACGTCGAAGGCCGCGCGACGGACCACGGTGGCGTCCTGCGCGGAGGACGGCGAGATCATGCAGAGGCACAGGAACAGCCCGGCCAGCAATGCGAAGTTCCATCTCGAACGCATCATTCCCCCCCAATGTCACCTGTTACGCTTACCGGTGTAACCTATAGAAAAAAGGGTGGGTTCGCAATGCAAGACATAATGGGTCACTGCTTGGTGGAGCGGTAGGTGGAGCGGTTGCGCTGCAGCTGATATTTGCGCACGGCCCGGTTGTGCTCCTCCAGGGTCCGGCTGAACTGGTGCGAGCCGTCGCCCTTGGCCACGAAATAGAGGAAATCGTGCTTCTCGGGATGGACCGCCGCCATGAGGGAGTCCAGGCCGGGCGAGCAGATGGGGCCCGGAGGCAGGCCGGAGTGGACGTAGGTGTTGTACGCGTTGTTCCGGTCCGTCAGGTCGCTCTTTTTCAGGTTGCCGTCGAAGTCCGGGCCCAGGCCGTAGATGATGGTCGGGTCGCACTGGATGAGCATGTGCTTTTTCAGCCGGTTGCGGAACACCCCGGCGATGCGCGCCCGCTCGGTCACGTCGCCGGTCTCCTTCTCGACCAGCGAGGCCAGGATCACGGCCCGGTGCATCTCCTTGAAGGGCGGCAGCCCCTCGGGCCAGACCTTGTGCGCGTTCTTGAAGAACTCCCGGATCATGACCTCGGCCATGTGCCGGGCCGGGTGGTCCTTGGGCGGCGTCAGCAGGTAGGTCTCGGGAAAGAGGTAGCCCTCGGCGTCCTTGGCCTTGATGCCGAATCCGGCCAGCAGTTCGGGGTCGGCCACTGCCTTGGCGAAGCCGTCCGCATCGCCCAGCTCCGCTTCCTCGATGACCTTGGCCGTCTGCCACCAGGTCAGCCCCTCGCGCACGGATACCCGGCGCATGACCCCGGTGGACGAGGTCAGTTCGGTCAGGACGCGCTCCGGCACCCAGCCCGTGGACAGCCTGAACACGCCCGCGCGTACGGCCGAGCCCTTGCCCGTGCGCACGGCCAGCCGGTAGAAGCGGCGGGTGTCGGTGATCAGGCCCTGGCTCTTGAGGTTGGCGGCGACGGTGGTGAACAGCTGGCCCGGCTCCACGCGGAACAGGACCTCGCGGCCGGGCGTCTCGGGCGCGGTCTTGAGGAACTGCTCCTCCTGCCACGCCTTGTACCACTTGTAGCCGGCCACGCCGAGCCCGGCGAGGACCGCCAGCAGGACCGAGGCAATCAGGAAGTAACGGAATCGAGCCATGAGCGAAGGATGACCACGGCGGCCTGGCTGTCCAGGGCGGCCTTGCGTTTGGCGCCGTACAGTCCGGCGGCGTTGAGTTCCTCTTCGGCCTGGGCCGAGGTCAGCCGCTCGTCCATGAGATGGACGGGCGCTTCGATCCTCCGCTCCAGGCTCTGCGCGAAATTGCGGGCCTGCCGGGTGGTCAGGGTGTCCTCGCCGTCGAGTGCGAGCGGCAGGCCGACCACCACGGCCTCGATGGCCTCATCATGAATGATTTCGGTCAGTTCGTCAAAGAGCGCCTGGCGCGTGGTCCGCTCGATGGTCTTCAGCGGCGAGACCAGGGTGCCGGTGCGGTCGCTGACGGCCAGGCCCACGCGCTTGAGCCCGAAATCGATGCCCAGCGCGCGCACCTAGACGTCCTCCAGCGGGGTCTTGGTCCGGTAGCCCATGGCCTGGACGTCGGCGACGAGCGCGCCCGCCTCGTCCGTCACCCGGACCGAGTAGGTGGCCATGCGGCCCCCGGCGGACAGCTCCGTGGCCGTGGCCGTGAGCCGCCTGCCCGTGGCGGGCTTGAGGTAGGCGATGGACAGGTTCACGGCCAGAGCCACATTGCCGTGCCCGTTGGCGGCCGCGCCGAAGGCGGTCTCGGCCAGGGTGTAGACGGCCCCCGCGTTGACCGTGCCGAAGGGGTTCAGGTGCTCGTCGCGCACGTCCATGCGGCAGACGGCCGCGCCGGGCGAAATATCCACGATCTCCACCCCGGCGTGGGCGGCGAACCGGTTCTTCTCGTTGAAGAGTCGTCGTATGTCCTGGCTGTCCATGGGCCTCCTCCGGCGCGTGAATGACTGAGACAAAAAAGCATGCCCGCCGCCCGTGGTCAAGGGCCGGGTGCGGCCGCCGGGGAATAACCCCGGTCACGGCCGAGGTTATTTTTTGTTATATCGGTTTGACGCATAATTTGTATCGGGTGTATGAATTCGGCGTGTGCGTTCACTGCAAGCCGGGGAGGACATATGGCTGACAGGAAGCGGATAGCGATCTTTTGCGACGGTACCTGGAATTCGCCGGACACGACCAGCGAGGGCGTATCCTGCGCCACCAACGTGGTGCGCATGGCCGAGGCCGTCAAACGGGAAGGCAAGGACGGGGTGGAACAGAAGATGTTCTACGACCCCGGCGTGGGGGCCAGCGGCACCAGGCTCCGGCGCGTGTTCGAAGGGGCAACGGGCACCGGGCTGTCGAAAAACGTCCGGGAGGCCTACCGGTATCTTTCCTCGGTCTTTGAGCCGGGCGACGACCTGTATCTCTTCGGGTTCAGCCGGGGCGCGTTCACCGCGCGCAGCCTGGCCGGGCTGATCCGCAACTCCGGGCTGCTCTGCCCCGAGAACCTGGACAGGATCGGCATGGCCTACAAGCTGTACCGTTCCCGGGCCCAGGATTCGCACCCCAGGGCGCGGGAGGCCGTGCTGTTCCGCAAGACCTACGCCTTCGAGGACGTCACCCCGATCAAGTTCATCGGGGTCTGGGACACGGTCGGCGCCCTGGGCAACCCCGCCTGGCTGAAGAGCCCCCTGAGCCGCCGCAACACCTTCCACGACCTGTCGCTGAGCTCCAAGATCGAGAACGCCTTCCAGGCCCTGGCCGTGGACGAGAAGCGCAGGCATTTCAAGGCCAGCCTGTGGGTGCAGGACCAGCCCGCGCCCAAGGGGCAGACCCTGGAGCAGGTCTGGTTCGCCGGGGTGCATTCGGACGTGGGCGGGGGCTACCCGCAGACCGGACTGTCGGACATCCCGCTGAAGTGGATGATCGACAAGGCCAAGTCCTGCGGGCTGGAGTTCTCGCCGTTCAGGCCGGGGCCCCGGCCGGACCCCATGGCGCGGCGCCACGAATCGTGGAAGGGGTTCTACAAGGTCGTCGCGCCGCACCACCGCGAGGTGATGCGGGCGGACAACACGTGCGAGTCCCTGCACCCCTCGCTGGAGCGGAAGTATCGGGAGGACCCGTCCTACAAGCCGGAGAACCTGGGGCGCATCCTGGGGCCGAAACCCTAGGGCCGGGGACTAGGTCCCCTTGCGCTCCACGGTGTCGAGCAGTTTGGCGAAATCCTTCTCCCACTTGGGGCCGCCCACGCATTCGGCCAGGTACTCCACGGCGTGCAGGACTCGGTTGGGCCGCTTCATCTGGAGCATGGACCGCTTTATGCCGATCTTGCACGACGGGCAGCCGACCACGATGGGACGGTCGCGGTCGAAGCCGAGGTCCTCGCGCAGCTGTTCCTGCTTGCGTTCGCGCAGCCGGTTGTAGATGGCCGGGCTGGTCATGGCCCCCAGGCCGGACTCGCCGCAGCAGCCCGGGGAGAGGTCCACTTCGGTGCCGGTCAGCCTGGCCAGGGCCGCGCGGTACATCTCCGGGGCCTTGAGCTTGGGCACGCCGGTCCACTCCATGTGGCAGGCCGCGTGGTACAGGACCGCTTCGGTCTGGCGCACGGCGGGCAGCCGCTCCATGAGGAACTGGACCACGTCCAGGTGCTTGAGCGGGTCGGCCAGCTCCGAGGAGAAGTCGTAGGTCTCGAGCGACTCGCGGCAGGTGCCGCAGGCCGTGAGCAGGGTGGTGGCCTTCAGGCCCGCCTTGCCGGTCTTGACCAGCAGGTCCAGAAATTCCTGCACGTTGCGGTGCCGGTTGGTCTTGTAGGCCTCTTCGCAGCCCGAGGCGAGCAGGGGGTAGCCGCAGCACATGTGGTGGTCGGGCAGGACCACGTTCACCCCGCTCTTGAGCAGCAGGTAGACCGAGGCCATGCCGATGGACCGGGAGAAGAGCGAGGCCCCGCAGCCCGGGAAGTAGAGCACGGTCTGGTCGCGGTCCGCGCCGGGGTTCCGGAAGACCGAGCCCTCTTCGAGATGCAGCTTTTCCGACAGGTTGTGGAAGTCCATGTTCGGGCTGCGGTGTTTGACCACGGGCGACTGGATCTTCGACAGCCAGCGGGCCGGGATCATGCCCAGTGTCTTGTCCTGGATGGACTGGCCGACCGACAAGACCTTGGCCGTCACGGGCAGGGTCTGGGCCGGGTTCTTGGCCAGGTTGCGCAGCACGATCTGCTTGATCGGGTGGCCGGATTTGCCCTTGGAGTCGAGGAACGAGCGCATGGACAGGGCGGCCCCGGCCGAGTCGATCTTGACCGGGCAGGCGGCCTGGCACTTGCCGCAGGCCGTGCAGTGGTCCATGAGGTCGCGCAACTCCTTCATCAACGCATGGGCGGGCTCGCCGGTCTGGATCTGCGAATAATAGATACCCTCGATGAGCGCGCCGAGCGCGATGTTCTTGTTGCGCGGGTGGTACATGAGCCCGCGCGCGGGCTGGTACATGGGGCAGACCTGCTTGCACTTGCCGCAGCGGGTGCAGGTCTGGATGTTCCGGAGCAGCCCCATGAGGGCTTCCTTGTCCTTGAGCGCCGTGTCGTCCAGGTCGTGGATGAGCCGGTTGAAGGAGAAGGTGAAGGGCGTGCTCGGCAGGGTCCTGGAGGTCAATTTGCCGGGGTTGAACACCCCGCCCGGGTCCACCACCTTGCGGTACTTCGCCAGGGCCTCGATCTTCTCCTCGCTCAAAAAGCCGATCTTGGTGATGCCGATGCCGTGTTCGCCGGACACCTGGCCGCCCATCTCCAGGACCTTGCTCATGACCGTGTCCGCGGCCTCGTGGGCGGCGGCCAGCATCTCGGCGTCGTTGGAGTTGACCGGCAGGTTGACGTGGCAGTTGCCGTCGCCCGCGTGCATGTGGTTGGCGATGACGATGCGCTTGAGCTGCAGCTCCTGCCACAGCGCCTTGATCTCGCGGTCGAGCTTCGGGTAGGTGTCGCGCAGCTTGAGGAACAGGAACCGGCACTGGGCCTCCTGCTCCACGTCCGAGAAGTTTTTGGAGGTGATCTCGCCGCCCAGGATGGCCCGGATGCGCTCGCGCGCCTCCTGGATGTCCTCGTCGTTCGGGCTGACCCCTTCCAGGTCCACGACCTTGTCCAGGGTGGCCGCGTAGATGTTCGCCAGGTAAATGAGGTTCAGGTCCTCGAGGAACTCCGAGAACTGCGGGATGACCTCCATGGGGATGACCACGTCCTCGTTGATCTTGAACCCCGAGGTGCGCCGGGCGATGGCGGACAGTTTGTGGCGGTCCTCCCAGAAGAGTTCGGCCTCGCGCTCGTCGCGGGCGGCGAAGATGTCCACGCCGTCATAGGGCTGGGCAATGGCCAGGACGGTCTGGCAGGCCGCGTCCAGGGCCGCCTTGTCGTCCGAGTCGAGCTGCATGATGATGACCGAGATGGGGTCGCCCTCGTACTGGGTGGACTTGGTCTGGTACTCGATGGCCTGGACGTACTTGGGCCCGAACTCCTCCAGGGCCGAGATCTTGACCAGGTCGCCCTCCTCGCGGATGGTGTCGCGCATCCGGACCACGTCCTTGATGACCAGCATGGCGTTGCCCATGCTCCGGCCGAAGAACTCCAGGCAGAGCACACGGGAGTGGGCCAGGGTGGGGTAGCAGACGAAGGTGGCCGTGGTGATGATCCCGTCCGTGCCTTCCTTCTGCACGCCGGGCAGGCCGCCCAGGTACTTGTTGGACACGTCCTTGCCCAGGCCCGGGCCGCGGATCTCGTCGCCCTTGAGGGTGACGGTGTCCAGGAGCTTGCCGTGCTGGTCGAGGATCTCGAACACGGCGGTGTCGAAGGGGTAGATCTTGTGGCGCGGGTGGTCCTTGCGCCGGACCTCGATGAGCGAGCCGTCGGGCCGGACCATGCGGTAGCTCAGGATGTTGTCGATGGTCGTGCCGTATTCGAAGGCGAACGGCCCGCCCGCGTTTTCCGAAATATTGCCGCCCAGCGAGGAGCCCGCCTTGGAGGCCGGGTCCACGGTGAAGAGCAGTCCCTTCTTGGCCGCTGCCTGGATGGCGTTCAGGGTGATCACGCCGGACTGGGCGGTCATGGTCCGCTCGGCCGGGTCGATGTCCAGAATTTTCTTGAAGCGCGACAGGGACAGGATCACGCAGCGCGCCTCGGCCGGGATGGCCCCGCCGGTCGCGCCAGTGCCGCCGCCGCGCGGGATGATCCCGAAGCGCATCTCGTTGGCCAGCTTGACGATGCCCTGAATCTGCGCCTCGTCCTCGGGGAAGAGCACGAGCATGGGCAGCTCCATGCGCAGGTCGGTGGCGTCCGTGGCCGACTCGACGCGCGCGTGCGGCTCATGGCCGATGGCGTCCTCGGACATGAACTTCCTGAGCCGGGAGACGATGTCGTCGCGGAAGGCCAGCTCGTTCTCGTGGCGCTCCCAAAACAGCTCGATGCCCTTGGTCAGGATGGTGGCGAACTCGCGGTCCAGCATGGGCCGGGACATGTTCAGCCGCCGTTCCACGGCGGTCTTGACCAGTTCGGGATCGATGAAGGGGTTGTAGCGCACCAGGAACAGTTCGGCGGCCAGGTTCGAGGCCAGTTTCTTGACCTTTTCGGGCCAGTGCTGAAACTGCTCCATGTCCACCACCCCGAAGGCGCGGGTGATGAGCTGTTCATCCGAGATCGATATATGGGGTCCAAGCTGGGCCATGTCTTATTACTCCATGGGTGGTCGGTGAAGGGAAGAGGAGTAAGACCTTTTTGGCCGGATGGCAAGTTCACAAAAACCGGAAAAAAGGCGCGGCGTCCGCAATGGACGCCGCGCATCAGGATACGTGCTGCGGTTTTCCGTCTAGAACCGCTCGAAGTCCCCGTCGCCGCTTTCCAGGGCCTGAGGGGTCTGGCGGGCAGAGGCGCCCGCGCCGGGTAGGGGCTTGGGACGGGCGGGGGTCACGCGGACGGTGCGGGCCGGGCCCTCGTCCACGTTGAAGAAGGCCATGGTGGTCTGGAGCTCCTGGCCCTGGGCCGAGAGCTCCTCGCTGGTGGAAGCCATCTCCTCGGAGGCCGAGGCGTTCTGCTGGATGACCTGGTCGAGCTGTTCGATGGCCTGGGTGACCTGGGTCGCGCCCGCGTTCTGCTCGTTGCTCGCGGCCGTGATCTCCTGAACCAGGGAGGCGGTCTTCTCGATGTCCGGGACCAGTTGCTGGAGCATCTTCCCGGCCTTGTCGGCCACGGCCAGGCTGGAGGTGGACAGATCGCTGATCTCGGCCGCGGCCACGCCGCTGCGCTCGGCCAGCCTGCGCACCTCGGCCGCGACCACGGCGAATCCCTTGCCGTGCTCGCCGGCGCGGGCCGCCTCGATGGCCGCGTTCAGGGCCAGCAGGTTGGTCTGCCGGGCGATTTCCTCGATGATCGAGATCTTTTCGGCGATGCTGTTCATGGCGTTTACGGTCATGCCCACGGACTCGCCGCTTTCGCGTGCGTCGGCGGCCGCCTTGTTGGCCAGTTCCTCGGTCTCCTTGGAGTTGTGGGCGTTCTGCTCGATGTTGGACGCCATCTGTTCCATGGAGGCCGATATTTCCTCGATGGCCGAGGCCTGTTCCGTGGCTCCCTGGGCCAGGGCCTCGGCCGAGGCGGACAGCTCCTCGCTGCCCGAGGCGATGTTCTCCGAGGCCGCGCCCACGGACTGGACCACCTCGCGCAGCTTGACGACCATGTTGTTCAGGGCCGTGGCCAGCACGCCGATTTCATCCTTCTGGTCCACGTCCAGGGACTTGGTGAAGTCGCCGCCCGCCATGTCTTCGGCGAAGCGCACGCCCTTGGCCACGGGCCGGGTGATGGACAGGGTCAGGAGGACGGCGGCGGCCAGACCGAGGAGCAGGGCCGCGCCCGCCGCGCTCAGGCTCAGGATGTTGGCCCATTCCATGTCGTTGAGCATGGCCTGCTTCTGTTCGGCCCGCGCCTTGCGGCAGACCTCGTCCGCAGTCCGGGCGGCCGTGAGCATCGCCTTTTCGGCCTCGCCCTGGCTTTGCACATACTGGTGGAAGGTCTCGAATTCGGTCTGGTAGCGGGTCACGGCCTCGCCGACTCGCTTGAGCAGGTCGATATTGCGCTGGTCGTTGAAGCGGGTCCCCAGGTTGGCGGTCAGGGCCAGGATGCTCTTAATGTCCTTCAGGTTGGCGTCACGGTAGGCGTTGTCCTTGGAGACGATGTATTCCTTCTCGTTCTTGCGCGCGTCCAGCATCCACTTGATGATCCGGTTGGCGTCGTCCGCCTTGGCCAGCTTGGACTCCAACTCGCTGCGGGGGGCCGTGCCCCCGGCGAGCAGGGTCGAGAACTGGCCCTTCTGCTCGCTGCGCAGTTCCTCGGCCAGGGTCAGGGCCGCCTTGGCGCTGTCACGCATCTGGGCCAGGTTGACGACCTTCTTGCTCTCCAGGTCCACGTAGCTGGTGAAGGCTTTTTCGTAGTTGCGCACCGCCTCGATCGTGGCGGTCATCTGGGCCTTGTTGGCCTTATTGTCGAACTTGTCGCTGGTCGCGTTGGCCTGGGCGAACAAATCCTTGAGAGTGGCGGCGTGCGCCTCCAGGAGCGTGGCGTCCTTGCGGAGGATGTAGTTCTTTTCCTTGATGCGCCCTTCGAGGATGAAGCGGACCATGCGGTTGGCGTCGTCCGCCTTGTCCACGCGATCCCTGATGTTCGCCATTCCCTGCAAGCTGATTACGGCGATGGCGGCTGTAAGCACCAGGACGATTCCAAAACCGATGCCCAACTTCATGCCCAACCGAAGATTCTTAAACATGATTTTTCTCCCGAAGAAATTGACGGTTGTTGTAACTCGACCGTATTCGGTCACAATGGGCATAGTGTTCGCGCTAACTCAGGACGACGGTATTATAAAATTCGCTCCACCGGACTCGGGATGCATTTTCCCCGGGCGATCCGGTTCCGGGAACAACGAAAGGGCCGTGTGGGGAAAGGTCCCGGATGCGCGGCCGCGAATGCGGAGCGGTTCCGGTCCGTCTTGCCTTTCGGCCCCTGCCGTTATACTGATCGAAAACATTTTTCATGGTATGGGGCAGACTTTTCTTTTCCGTCACAATCACTGAAGGGTAGAGACTATGAGCAAGCCGAATTTTGCGCCTTTGAAACTGTTCATCACCGGGCCGACCTACATCCGGCAGGATGTCAAGGAGGCGGGCCTGTTGCCCGAATTCGGGCATCGCGACGCGGAGAACGACCTGCGTTTCGCGCCCATCCGCGAGAACCTGCGCAAGCTCGCCGGGTGCGGCGACGACTATGAGCCGATCCTGTGCCTGGGCTCCGGCTCCATGGCCATGGAGGCCTCGGTCCGTTCCCTGGTGGCCGAGGACGAGACCATCCTGAACGTGTCCGTGGGCTCCTTCGGCGACATGTACTACAACATCGCCGTCAGCAACGGGAAGAAGGCCGAGAACCTCAAGTTCGACTACGGCCAGGCCATCGACCTGAACGTGCTTGAGGACAAGCTCAAGGAGCTCAAGCCGCAGGTGGTCTCCTTCACCCACAACGAGACCTCCACCGGCGTGGTCAACGACATGAAGGCCGTCTGTTCGCTCATCCGCCAATACGGGGCCATGCCCCTCGTGGACGGCGTGTCCATCTTCGGCGGTGCGGACATCGCCCTGTCCGAGTCCGGGGCGGCCATGTACTCCACGGCCACCCAGAAGTCCCTGGCCCTGCCCGCCGGGTTCGGCATCGGCTTCGTCTCCAAGGAGGCCGAGGATAAGGCCGAAAGGGTGACCAACAAGGGCCACCACCACGACATCATCAAGCACCTGGGCCGGGCGCGCAAGAACCAGACCCTGACCACCCCCAACACCACCCTGGCCAACATGATGTGGTTCCAGCTCGACCGCATCGTCAACGAGGAAGGCATCGAGCGCCGCTTCGCGCGGCACATCGAGATGCGCGGCATCGTCGAGAAATGGGTCGCCGGGCTCGACGGCTTCGACATGTTCGCCCCGGAAGGCTACCGCTCGCCCACCGTGTCCACCGTGCTCTGCCCCGAGGGCGTGACCGGCGCGCAGCTCAAGGGCACGGTCAAGGAGGCCATGCGCGCCCACGGGTACCTCATGGACCCGGGCTACATGAAGCTGAACAATCTGCTGGAAGAGGCGGGCCGCCGCCTGGTTTTCCGCGTGGGCCACATGGGCGACATCATGCCCGACATGCTCTCGGCCTACCTGGACACGCTCGCAAAGGAGTTGAGGAAGTTGTAACCGTCTGACGACTCGAAGCAGAGGAAGGGGAGAAGAGTATGCGGATTCTTGCCAATGACGGCCTCGTGGAGGAGGCGCGGAAGTACTTGAAACAGCAGGGCTTCACCGTGGAGACCGAGAAACGCGACGAGGACGACCTCATCAGCGAGATCGGTTCCTTCGACGCCCTGCTCGTGCGGTCGGCCACCAAGGTAACCCGGGCCCTGCTCGAGGCCGGGGTGCGGGACGGGGGCAGGCTCAAGATCGTCGGCCGGGGCGGCGTGGGCACGGACAACATCGACCTGGATGCGGCCAAGGAGCTGGGCGTGATCGTCAAGTTCGCGCCCAACGGCAACACCAACGCCACGGCCGAACACGCCCTGGGGCTGATGTTCGCCATCGCCCGCAAGGTGCCGTTCGCCCACCGCACCCTCATGGGCGGCACCTGGCACAAGAAGCGGTTCAAGGGCGTGGAGCTGTTCGGCAAGACGCTCGGGGTCATCGGCTGCGGGCGCATCGGCCAGGCCCTGGCGGGCAAGGCCTCGGCCCTGGGCATGAAGGTCATCGGCTACGATCTCTACCGGTCCATCGACGCGCCCCTGACCTACGTGGATTCCATCCCGGAACTGCTCGGCAGGTCCGACTTCGTGTCCCTGCACTGCGGCGGCGCGGACCCGGTCATCAACGCGCCGGAGCTCGGGCAGATGAAGGAGACCGCCTTCCTGATCAACGCCTCGCGCGGCAGGAACGTGTCCGAGGACGCCCTGTACCACGCCCTCAAGACCGGGCAGATCGCGGGCGCGGCCCTGGACTGCTACGAGACCGAGCCCAAGCGCGAGGGGCTGCCCTTCGTGAACAAGCTCCAGGAGCTGGACAACATCGTCATGTCCGCCCACCTGGGCGCGTCCACCAACAACGCGGGCATCCGCACCGGGCTGGAGATCGCCGAGGTGGTCACCGGCTACCTCAAGCGCGGCGAGTACAGCAACTCCGTGAACGTGGGCGAAACCGTCGAGGAAGAGGGCGCGGACGTCTATACCATCTTCATCACCCACGAGGACAAGCCCGGCATGTTCGGCAAGTTCGGCACCCTCATGGGCGAGATGGGCGTGAACATCCGCGAGAACAACTCCCGCAAGCTCGGCGAGCAGGTCCAGACCGTGTACATGGTCCACTCCAGGCCCACCGAGACGGTCCGCGAGGCCCTGAGCGCCATCGCGGGCGTCAACCGCGTGACCATCTGATATAGAGCGCCAATCCGAATTCGTGCGGGCCGGGGGATTTCTCCGGCCCGCTTTTTTTGCGCCCGCGCGTCCGTCACCGTATCGTAACAGTTATATAATGGATGAACCGGGCCACCTGCCTGATGGTTATGCCTGAAATATCCATCCCGGGAAGGAGAGACCCATGTTCCACGCCCTGAAGCTCAGGACAAAACTGTTGCTCGGCTTCGGCACGGCCAGCCTGCTGTTGCTCGTCGTCGTCGGCCTTTACCAATACGCCAACACCGCCTCGGTGCGGGATTTCGACCGGCTGCTGCGCGAGCAGGTGGCGATCAGCGCCCACGCCCGGCAGGCCGAGATAGCCATGCTGCAATGCCGCCGCAACGAGAAGGACTTTCTCCTGCGGCTGGACAGGAAGTATCTTTCGACCTTCGAGGCCAACCTGGCCCGGGTGAACGAGCGGGCCGCCGCCGTCGTCCCCCTGGCCGAGGCCATCGGCAAGCCGGATCTCGCGGCCCAGGCGCGGTCGGTGGAATCGGCCGCCGCCGAGTACCGGGCCGCTTTCCTGGAACTGGTCGAGGCCTGGGAGCGGCGCGGTCTGACCCCGGACTCGGGGCTCCAGGGGGCCTTCCGCGACGTGGTTCATGCGGCCGAGGCTGCCTTCGAGCGGCACGAGGTCCAGGACCTGTACATCGACATGCTCTTCATGCGCCGCTGGGAAAAGGACTTCCACCGCACCGGCGCGGACCGCTACCTGAACCGGTTGCTCGACGCCATGGACCGCTTCGAGCACGACCTGGATCTGAAGGAGAAAACCGCGCTGCTCGACGACGCAGGCAAGGCGCTGGCCGCCTACCGCGCGGCCTTCGACCGGTTCCGCGTGAGTCGTTCCGACGCCGACTACCAGATCGTGCGCCAGTCCGCCGAAGCCCTGGAAAAGCTCCTGGATTCGGTGTTCGTGCCCGACGTCAAGGGACTCCTGCTCATGGTCCGGCGCGGCGAGAAGGACTACCTCCTGCGCGGCCAGGAGAAATACGTGCGCAAGACCCACGCCAGCCTGGACAAGCTGGTCGCCGCCTTTGAAAAGTCCGGCGCGGATGAACAATACGTGCGCGAGGCCGTGGCCATGACCAAGGCGTACGCGAACTCCTTCGACGCCCTGGTGGCCGAGGACGGGCGCATCAAGGAGATCACCGAGCGCATGCGCACGGCCGTGCACGCCATCGAACCCGTGGTGGAGAATCTCTCGGCCGAAGGCACGCGCCTGGCCGGGGAGCGGGCCGACGAGGTCGGGGCCCGCGCCGCCCGGCTGGCCCGCGCGGCCATGCTCATCGGGCTTGCGGCCATCGTCCTGAGCCTGGTCTTCGCCGTGTTCATCGTGCGCAGCGTGCTCGGCCAGCTGGGCACCGATCCCATGGAGTTGGTGCGCATCACCCGGCTCATCGCGGACGGCAGGCTCGGCGTGCGGTTCGACGCGGCCGGGGACGGCGGTTCGGTTTACGGGGCCATGCGGTCCATGGTGGAGAAGCTCGTCGGGGTGGTCACGGACGTGTCCGAGGCGTCCTCCAGCGTGACCACCGGGGCCGAGGAGCTGAACGCCACGGCCGAGGCCGTGGCCCAGGGGGCTAATCAGCAGGCCGCCGGGGTGGAGGAGGTTTCGGCCAGCGTGGAGCAGATCGTGGTCTCCATCCGGCAGAACTCCGAAAACGCCGCCAAGACCGAGTCCATTTCGCGGCAGGCCAGCGGCGACGCCGAAGAGGGCGGCCGGGCCGTGGGCGAGACCGTGCAGGCCATGCGCGCCATCGCGGAAAAGATTTCGATCGTCGAGGAGATCGCCCGGCAGACCAACCTGCTGGCCCTGAACGCGGCCATCGAGGCGGCCAGGGCCGGGGAGCAGGGCAAGGGGTTCGCCGTGGTCGCCGCCGAGGTGCGCAAGCTGGCCGAGCGCAGCGGCAAGGCCGCCGCCGAGATCAGCGAACTGTCCAACAACTCCGTGGCCGTGGCCGAAAAGGCCGGGGACATGCTGGCCAAGATGGTCCCGGACATACTGCGGACCGCGGAACTGGTCCAGGAGATTTCGTCGGCCAGCGCCGAGCAGTCCCAGGGGGCCGCCCAGGTCAACAGCGGCATCCAGGGGCTGGACCAGGCCATCCAGCAGAACGCCTCGGCCTCCGAGGAGCTGGCCTCCACCGCCGAGGAGCTGTCGGGTCAGGCCCGGCAGCTGCACCGGGCCATCGGCTATTTTGATCTGGGGGGCGTGGACGGTGGCGGGTACGCGTCGTCCGGGGCCTTGCCCGCCGCTTCGGGCTCCGGCCAAGGCGACGGCCTGGAACGGTATTGATGCGGGAGAACGTAAAAAGGGTCGGCGCGCGCCGACCCTTTTTTTGCGTCTATCGCCTGGACAGCAGCCAGATGACGTGGACCAGGCCGGGGAAGTAGCCCAGCAGGGTCAGGAGCAGGTTGATCCAGAACTGCAGCCCCAGGCCGACCTTGAGGAAGGCGCCCAGCGGCGGGATGAGTATGGAGATGATGATGCGCAGGATTTCCATGGGGGCTCCTTGGTGCGGGTTGGGGGATGGTCATTCTTATCGTTTTTTCGCGTCGCGGACAACGGCGGTCAATCCGCCTTGGCCCCGGCCGCGATGTCCGGGGCGATGAGCCCGCCCAGGTTGTCGTAGGGGATGGTCACCACCTGTTCGCCCGCCGCGTAGGGGGCCACCTGGTAGGGGCCGAAGAAGAAGGCCACGCCCTCGTTCGTCAGGATGAAGCGGCTGAAGTTGTCGGCCGTGGGCGTAAGGCCCGCGTCGAGCATGTCCGGCACGAGCATGCCGCCCAGCGACTGCGACAGGACCTCGCGGCACAGGCCGGAGACCCTGGCCAGGGCCGCCTTGCGGTCCGGGAACAGCCGGTCCAGGGTGATCTCCCGGCCGTCCTGCATGTCGAAGACCCAGGTCATGGGCCAGTTGTTGGGGTGGGCCCCGCCGGTATAGGCCATGACGTGCAGCTTGACCGAGACGAAGCGGCCGCCGGGCGCGGGCCAGACCGCGTAGCGGGTGATCAGCTCGTAGGGGTGGGGAAAACGGCGCAGGTCGTGGTCCGGGTCGGTCTTCTTGAACTCATGGATGGTCGCGGACACGTAGTCGCGGACGGCCCGTGTGGGCTCGGCCCGGCAGAGCACCGGGTATTCGGCGTCTACCTTGAAGCCGGCGGTCCGCTCGGTGATCGTCACCGCACCCAGGACGGGCGGGTCGCAGGGCGGGGCGGCCCGGAGCGTTGACGGGCCGAGCAGCAGGAACAGGGTGATCAGCAGCGTCAGTGTCCGGGGCATGGTCCCTCCTAGGGTTCGTTGAGCAGCTTGCGCACTCCCCACGCCGCCTGGCCCAGGGAGATGCACCCGTCGTTCGGCGGCAGCTGGGTATGGACCAAGGGTAGCAGACCTGCGCCCCGGAGGGCCAGGGGCAATTCGCGGGCCAGGGTCAGGTTCTGCATGACCCCGCCGGACAGGGCCACGTGGTGGATGTCCAGGAGCATGGAAAAGGAGAAGGCCATCTCGGTCAGCCCGTTGATCAGCCCCAGGTGGAAGCGCCGGGCGATCTTGCCCACCGGAGCGCCGTTTTCCAGGTCTTCGAGCGCGGCCGCCACCAGGGACAAGGTGTCCAGGGCCACCGGATCGTCGGACTTGAGCGGGCAGGGGTAGGCCCCGGCCTCGTCCATGTCCTGGGCCTTTTCCAGGAGGATGGCCGCCTGTCCCTCGTAGGTGATGGCGCTGGTCAGCCCGCAAAGGGCGGCCACGCCGTCGAACAGCCGTCCACAGCTCGACGTCAGCGGCGCGTTGAGCCCCTTTTCAAGTATCTGCGGCAGGAAGCGGCTCTCGGCCTCGTAGCGGCCGAGCCACGGCCAGGCGTACTTGCCCGGCTCCTTCACGCCCAGCTCCCACAGGGCGGCCTGGGCGATGCGCCACGGCTCCCTGACCGCGGCCTCGCCGCCGGGCAGCCGGAAGCGCGCGAAGTGGGCCAGCCGCTGGTGGTCCTGGGAAGTCGGGTCCACCAGCAGGCACTCGCCGCCCCAGATGGTCCCGTCCTCGCCGTAGCCCGTGCCGTCCAGGGCCAGGCCGATGACCGGCCCGTCGAACTTGTTCTCGGCCAGGACCGCGTGGATGTGCGCGTAGTGGTGTTGCAGCGCGGCCACGGGCACGCCCCGCTTCCCGCCCAGCTCCTCGGCCAGGGACGTGGTCATGTAGTCCGGGTGCAGGTCGCGGACGATGAGCTTCGGCTCGACCTGCAAAATGTCTTCGAGATGGGCGCGGATCTCGTTGTGGAATTCCAGGGTCTCCAGGTTCGACATGTTGCCGATGTGCTGGCTGGTGAAGGCCTGGTCGCCCTTGGTCAGGGTCAGGGTGCACTTGAGCTCCGGGCCCACGCCGAGCACGGT
Source organism: Pseudodesulfovibrio karagichevae (assembly GCF_041414475.1). Classification (NCBI taxonomy): domain Bacteria; kingdom Pseudomonadati; phylum Thermodesulfobacteriota; class Desulfovibrionia; order Desulfovibrionales; family Desulfovibrionaceae; genus Pseudodesulfovibrio; species Pseudodesulfovibrio karagichevae. The sequence continues at coordinate 7,142 of NZ_JBGLYH010000020.1, read as the reverse complement.
CGGGCCCTTGACCGGCATGAACACCGGGGAGGGCACGAAGCCGCGCGCCCGGCGCATGAAGATGGGCTCGCCTGTGTCCGGGTTGACCCGAACCACGGAGTCGTCCGTGCGGATGAGGATGTCCCGGTTGTGGAAGAGAAAGATATCCGCGATGTCGGTCAGCCGCTCCAGGGCCTCGTCGTTGTCCAGGCAGATGGGCTCGGAGCTCATGTTGCCCGAGGTCATGACCAGGGCGCTCTCGGGCCCTTTGAGCCCGGCGTAGTCGTGGAGCAGGATGTGGTGCAGCGGGGTGTAGGGCAGCATCAGCCCGACGAAGTCCGTGTCCGGGGCCACGCTCCCGGCGAGCGGGAAGGGGCGTTTCTTGGCCGTCAGGACGATGGGCCTGCGGATGCCGGTCAGCCATTCCTCCTCGGCCGGGGAAACCAGGGCCAGCCGCCGGGCCGTGTCCATGTCCGCGACCATCACGGCCAGCGGCTTGTCCGGGCGGTGCTTGCGCCGCCTGAGTTCGTCCACGGCCTTGTTCGAGCCCGCATCGCAGACCAGGTGGAAGCCGCCGAGTCCTTTGACCGCGGCGATCCTGCCTGCGGCCAGTTCGATGGCCAGGCGGCGCAGGGACTCGTCGCCCTGGGCGATGACCAGGCCGTCGCGGTCGGTCAGCCAGGTGCGCGGGCCGCAGCGCGGGCAGGCGTTGGGCTGGGCGTGGAAGCGCCGGTCCAGCGGGTCGGCGTACTCGGCCCCGCACTCGGGGCACAGGGCGAACTTGGCCATGGAGGTCTGGGGCCGGTCGTAGGGGATGGACCGCGTTATGGTGTAGCGCGGCCCGCAGTTGGTGCAGTTGGTGAACGGGTAGCGGTAGCGCCGGTTGTCCGGGTCGCGCATGTCGTCCAGGCAGTCCGGGCAGGTGGCCACGTCCGGGCTGATGAGCACGGAGTGCCCCGCGCTCCGGGTGGATTCGAGGATGATGAAACCGTCCTCGCCGTCCACCGCGTCCAGTTCCTCGAAATCGAAGGTGACGATGCGGGCCAGCGGCGGCAGCTTGCCGGTCAGATCCTCGGCGAATCCGTTGACCTGCCCGACGTCGCCCTGCACTTCGATGAGCACCCCGGCCGAGGAGTTGTTCACCGAACCGGTGACGCCGTGGTCAAGGGCGATGCGGTAGACGAAGGGCCTGAAGCCCACTCCCTGCACCTGGCCGGTGATGGTGAAACGTTGGCGCATCCGCATGGTTGTCCATACCGTTCAAGCCCATTTTACGCAAGGGGAATCAATTTTTTGCAAGATGTTTCAACAGGCTGCGTATACGTCCTCGGATCAGCCGCATGGGCGCGAAGGACAGTTCGCGGACCTCGGAGAGCATAAATCCAGTGGTGTCAAATCCTTCTAATGATTCCAGGGGATAGGCCAGCCGGTCCTGATGCGCGCCGTCCATACCCCGGGTCTCGGCCTCCTCCCACAGGGGGACCTGTTCCGGCTTAAGCCCGAGCAGGGTGCAGGCCATGGTGTCCAGGGCCACGCCGTTGTTCGACGCGGCCAGCATGCCCAGGGGGAACGGCTCGCCCTTGATGGGGCCGTCGCGGTGCATGGGCCGGACCGCGTCCATGAGGTGCGTGGTCCGGGGCAGGGCGCGGTACACGTCCATGATCATGGACCGGAAGACCGCGTGGCTGTGCCCCAGCCGGTGGTGGGCGTACGCCTTGCGAAACCCGACCACGCAGCCGAACAGGTTCTTGACCGCGCCGGACACGGTCATCTGGCAGTGGACCTTGAGCTTGGGGAGGTTGAGGATGCGGTCCGCTTCCAGGGCGTCGCGCGACAGCCCGATGGTCCCGCCCAGGGTCAGGGGCAGGGGGGCGGGGCGGCCCAGGCTCCGGACCTCCAGGCCGAGCTCCCGGAGCGCCTCGCCGAGCCCGGAGGCTCCGGCCACGTAGGAGGCCGGACCGAAGGCCGGGGAGTCGGCCACGGTCACCTTCGCGCCGTGGTCCAGGAGCCAGGCGCAGGCCGCCCGGACCACCAGCGGATGGGTGGTGCAGTGGGCCGCGTTGCTCCCGTTGACCAGGTTCGGCTTGACCAGCACCCGGTCGCCCGGAGCGGGCGCGAACCCGATGGTTTCCAGGAGCCGGGCGACGGCCGGGCCGAGCAGGTCGGACCGGTATTCGGGGACGCTGAGTATGGCGACGGTTTCGGGCATGGGGGCGAGCATAGGCCCGGTCCCGGACATTGACAAGCCGGGGCTTGCCAGCCGGGCCGGGAAAGGAGACAATAGCCGAATGAATCCACTCGTTTCCCTGAAAGACGTGTCCGTGACCCGCAACGGCAGGCGGCTGCTCGGGCCCGTGACCTGGCAATTGGAGCGCGGCCGCCACACCGCCGTGACCGGGCGCAACGGCTCGGGCAAGACCACCCTGTTGCGCCTGCTGCGCGGCGAGATCACCCCGGACATCGGCGGTGAGCGCGTCTACGACTTCGGCGAAGGGCCGCAGCGGACCGTGCTCGGGCTCAGGCAGCGCATCGGCCTGGTCTCGGCGGACATGCAGGACTTCTACTTCCTGCACACCCCCCGGGTAAAGGGCCGCGACGTGGTCCTGGCCGGGTTCCACGACACCCCCATCCTCTACGACCGGGTCGAGCCCGGGGAGGAGGCCTTGGCCGACGCGGTCATCGAGCGGCTCGGCATCCGCGACCTGGCCGAGAGCGAGTTGCGAACACTTTCCACAGGCCAGGTGCGCAAGCTCCTGGTGGCCCGGGCCCTGGCCCCGGAGCCGGACGTCCTGCTCCTGGACGAGGCTCTGGACGGGCTGGACGCGGCCTCACGGGCCGAGGTGGTCGAATTGCTCGACCGGGCCGGGGAGCGGACCACCCTGGTCTGCGCCGCCCACCGCGCCGGGGACCTGCCCGACTGCGTGCGCCACGCCCTGGCCCTGGACCACGGCGAGGTCCTGGCCGAAGGGGAGCGCGACCAGGCCGAGCGCGCCCTGTGCCAGTCCGCCCCGGACGTGGTCGCCTGCGACCTGCCGCCCGCGTCCGCGCCCGAATCCTTCGAATTTCTCCTGCGCATGACCGGGGTGTCCGTGGTGGCCGACGGCACGCGCATCCTCGACGGGATCGACTGGGAGGTCCTGCCCGGCGAAAACTGGCTCGTGCTCGGCGAGAACGGGGCGGGCAAGTCCACGCTGCTCAAGCTGATCCTCAGCCACATCGCGCCCTATGCCGACGGCGAGCGGGGCACGGGCACGGTGGAGCGGTTCGGCGGCATGACCATGGACGAGGCCCGGCCGCTCATCGGCGTGGTCTCCCCGGACCTCCAGGCCGGGTACGCCCGCGAGCTGGGCTGGGAGGTGACCGCCGAAGAGACGGTCATGTCCGGGTTCCGGGGCTCGGTGGGCATGCTCGACGAGCCCACCAGCCGGGAACGGCTCGGGGCCGAACAGTGGCTGGACATCGTCGGCCTGCGCGGGCTGGGCTCCCGGCGGCTGCGGCACATGTCCTACGGCCAGCAGCGCAGGGTCTTCATGGCCCGGGCCATGGCGCCGGGGCCGAGGCTGCTCCTCCTGGACGAGCCGCTGTCCGGCCTGGACCCGGCCTCCAGGGCGCTGATGATCGGCCTCATTGAACGGCTGGCCGAGGCCGGAACTCCGCTGATAATGGTCTCCCATTACGCCGAGGACCGGATACCCGCAGTCAACCGGATTATGGAACTTGCGGCCGGGCGGCAGCGTTTTTGCGGCGAACGGAGCGGGTTTGCGGCGGGCCGGGCCGCCGGGTGAGGATGGAACCCTGCCATTTAATTCCGTTTAAATTTAAAAAAACCCCTTGACTAATTTTGTTTTTTGGAGAACTGTGCCTTCTAGTGTGTCAGCGGGACCCCTTGGGGACGGTCTCATTTCCGGCCGACGCTGACTGGGGAAAGGAAACAGGTATATCGAGAAGCAGTGTGCGCATCGTGTACGCTGCTTCTCTTATTATTTCATCGATGCGAAAGCATCAAATTGATTCACCAGGAGTGAATAACATGTCCAAGAATATCTATGTCGGCAATCTGCCCTGGTCCGCCACCGAAGACGAAGTCCGCGCGGCTTTCGAAGCTCACGGCCAGGTTTCCTCCGTTAAACTGATCGAAGACCGTGAGACCGGCCGCCCGCGTGGCTTCGGTTTCGTGGAAATGGACGACGACTCCGCCGCTCTGGACGCCATCGAGGCGCTGGACGGCAAGGACTTCGGCGGCCGTAACCTGAAGGTCAACGAAGCCAAGCCCCGTGCGGAGCGCCCCCGCTGGTAGTTCGCACCCGCCCTTAAAAAGGCATCTATGCCCGTCTCTCTTGAGGGAGGGACGGGCTTTTTATTCTCCGGCGTCAGGCCGGTCACCCATAACCGGGAGTTGTTTTGGCCAAACCGAATTACAAGTTCGCAAAGCGGCAGAAAGAGTTGGCGAAGAAAAAGAAGAAAGAAGAAAAATTGAAGCGCAAGGAGCTGAAGAAGCAGGACGACTTTGATTCGGACGACGACGCTGACGATGACGCGGACGACGACGCGGATTCGGACGACGACCAGGTAGAGGCGTCCTGATTTCATTGTCGGGCCGGGGCGGTTGGCGCATTGCCAAGACCCCGGCCGGCGGGTAGTATCAGGGAAATTCCATGCGTGAGCATGCGGAGGAAGCCATGCGACACAAGGGCGAAGTAACCTGGTTCAACGAACAGAAGGGGTTCGGTTTCATCACCGGCGAGGACGGCCGCGACGTCTTCGTCCACTACACCGAGATCGTCCGCGACGGGTTCCAGACCCTGGAGCCCGGCGAAAAGGTCACCTTCGGCCTGACCGACGAGGAGACCGGCCCCAAGGCCGTCGAGGTCCGCCCGGCCGAAGAGGCCAAGACCGCCTCCCTGCTCTAATCCTGTCCCAATCCCATGCCCGGCTCCATGACGCGGCCGGTCAGATCCGTCTCATATCCGCCCTGGGCCTTGATCCTGGTCTGGACGGAACTCTTGCCGATGACCTCGAGCAGGGTCTTGATGCGCGCATCGTCCATGAACCTGTCCGGGATGACCAGGTCGTATCGCTCGTGGGCCAGGGGCGCGAAGTCCAGGCCCAGCGCCTTGGCCGCCGCGTAGATGCCCAGCCCGCAGGAGGCCGCGCCGGTGAGCACGTTCACGGCCACGGCCATGTGGGTGAATTCCTCGTTGTCGTACCCGGCCACCTCGCGCGGGTCGATGCCCGCCTTCTTCAGATGATGGTCGAGCAGGATGCGCGTCCCGGCCCCGCGCTGGCGGTTGATGAAGGTCACGTCCTTGCGGGTCAGGTCGTTCACGCCCCGGATGGACAGCGGGTTGCCCTTGGCCACGATGAGCCCCTGATGGCGGATGGCCAGGTTGATCACGGTGACCGGGATGCCCTTCAGGTAGCGCTCGATGAACGGGAAGTTGAAGTCCCCGGTCTCGGGGTCGAACAGGTGCGCGCCCGCGAACAGGGCCGAGCCCGCCTTGAGCGCGGTCAGGCCGCCCATGGACCCGGCGTGGCTCGAGACCAGGCGCAGGGGCTCGGACAGCCCCATCAATTCGTTGGCCAACAGGTCCAGGGTGTTGTCGTGGCTGCCCACGTGGACCAGCACCCGGTCCAGGTCGCTTTTGGGGACCAGCAGTTCGGCCTTGACCGTCTCGCCCTGTTCCACGCCCTCCACGTCCTCCGGGATGTAGGTCACGGCCTGGGCCTTGGTCATGGTCGAGATCATGCCCGCGCCCCTGGCCAGCGGCGCGCCCACGATGTTCTCGCCGATGCGTCCGGCGGCCAGCCGGATGGCCTCGCGCATGCCCGGCCTGGACGGCGTCTTGCGGGCCAGGACGATGTCCGCCTCGAACCGTTCGGGCGCGGCTTTGCCCATGAGCCAGTGGACCACGGGCGCGAGAATCTTCTCGTGGCAAACAATGGCCGACACCGGATAGCCCGGCGCGCCCACCAGGAGCCTGCCCGGATACCCGCTGCGCTCGTCGCTTACGGCCAGCAGGCTCGGTTTGCCCGGCATGACCGAAATGCCGTGGACCAGGACCGTGCCGATGGATTCGAAGACCTTCTTGGAGAAATCCTTGCTCCCGGCGCTCGATCCCGCGCCGACCACGACCATGTGGCAGCCCTTGCGCAGCCCGTCCACGACGGCCTCGCGCAGGGCGTCCTCGTCGTCCGGCACCGGGGCGGACCACTGGGCGTCCAGGCCCCAGCTCTTGGCGTAGGCCCGGAACACCTGGGAGTTGGATTCGATGACCTGCCCGGCGCGCGGCTCGGGCTTGTCCAGGAAATTCAGCACCTCGTCGCCCGTAGGCAGGAAGATGGTCCGGATCCGGTCGCGGACCTCCACCTCGTAGATGCCCGCCGAGATGAGCGCGCCGATGTCCGACGGCGTCAGTTCCCGGTTCTGGGGGATGAGCAGCTCCGTGGCCACGATGTCCTCGCCGATGCGGCGCACGTGCTGCCAGGGGAAGGCGGGGCCGTCGATGAGCACGGTCATCTCACCCTTCTGGACCACGTTCTCGATCATGACCACCGCGTTTTTGCCGTCGGGCATGGGGTTGCCGGTGTTGACGAACAGGAACCCCTCGCCCAGCTCCAGGGCCACGGGCGCGTCCTCGCGGGCCGCGAAGGTGGATTCGGCCACCACGGCCACGCCGTCCATGGCCGCCGCGTGGAAGGTGGGCGAGGAATACCGGGCGTAGATCGGCCCGGCCGTGACCCGGCCCGCCGCCTCGTGGGTGGGCACCCGCTCGGTGCCGAGCAGGGCGTCGCGGTCAAGGTTCGCCTTGGCCAGGGCCACCGCCTCTTCGGGCGGGATAGTCTTCAGATAGATATTGCGTTTGCTCATGGTGAGGTTGCCTCCGGCGGCCAGAGGGAAAACTTTTACAAAAGTTTCCCCTCTGGACTCCCCTTCAAAACTTTTGGCGCGCTTCGCGTCGTAATCAAACATATGTAGATGTATCGCTTCGGTCGGAAAAAAGGCAACCCTTTCCGAATTTTCCATTCTACGACATCTCCCTCCGCGAAGCGGCACAAAAAGTTTAGGAGGGAGAGAGGGGATGGGGGTCCGGGGGGAAGGGGAGAGAGGGAAGCCCTTTTCAAAGGGTTCCCTCTCTCCCCTTCCCCCCTGGCCGCCGGAGGCG